>JAIRYB010000046.1 GCA_031267955.1 Spirochaetaceae bacterium
TTCCGTATTCTCTTTTTTACAATAATATCTTTTACCGGAATCTGCATGTTCCGCGCGTCCTAGTCAAGCAGGGGATTGTAGCTGGGAAGTTCCGGTCCGTATTCCGGCAGGGGGTACAGCTCAATACCTTCGGCGGGCAGTTCGGGAGCGGCCCCGCCGTCAATAAAATCGTAGTCGCCGGGCCCGGGCATATCGCCGTCCCCCGGCAGGAGGCCCGCGTCCGTCTGGGGCCCGCTGTTTATCCGGCCGCCGGGGGCGCGCCTGCCCGCTGTCTGCCGGGTATTGGCCTGCCTGCCGGAGGCCTGCCGCCCCGCGGGGGCAATATCCACCCCAAGGCTTTTCAGGAGATCCACCTGCAGTTCGGGCAGCTTGATATCGCCGAGGACCGCGTTCTCGTTGATCGCCAGGGTATCGAGGCGCAGGCCGCCGGTCGACGCGATGACGCTTCCCTGCTCCGCCCCGCCGAGGTGCATGTCGCAGTAGGTAGTCGGCTGGGTCCCCGCCAAAAAGGTAAGGGTTACGCCGCCGGGGCAGGCGGCTGTTTTAAGCTGCCCGGACAGGGAACAGACCGTCACATTCACAAGACCGGAGGAAGGCCGGATAAAGTCCTTCATGGGAAGGCCGGTGTGGATATCGCGCATATAATCGCCCCAGACAGGCCCGGCCAAAGTGGCGCCGGTAAGCGAAAGCCCCAGGGAATTGCCGGGCTTGTCAAAACCGAACCAGATTGCCGTGGTATAGTAGGGGGTAAAGCCCACGGTCCACGCGTCGGACCAGTTCTGCGTAGTGCCGGTCTTGCCCGCCGAGGGGATGCGGTAGCGGTTTCCGCCCTCGTCCCGGTAGGCAAGCTTGCTCCCGGAATTGGTCCCGCTGCTCAGAGTCCCCGCTTCCACGGTTCTTTTTAAGAGCGATGTCATCACGTAGGCGTTCTGAGGGCTTATCAGCTGGATACTGTCCCCCATGCGGCGCTGGTTAAGCCGCACCTCCCGCTCGATGTCCAGCAGCACCCGGCCGTTCCGGTCTTCTATCGAACGTATCGCGATGGGGGTAACGTCGCGGCCCTGGTTGGCGAACACCGCGAAGGCGCGCGCCATTTGGATGGGCGCCACCGAAATGATCCCCAGCCCCATGGGGTAGACGCGGGGGAAGGTGCGCCGTTTCTGGTCCGGGTCGCTGATCCCCAGAAGCAGGGCCGCCCGGTCGATGGCCGCGTCAAAGCCGATGGCGTCCAGTATCTTGAGCGACGCCACGTTCATGGACTGGGCAAGGGCGTCGTAGAGCAGCACCGGGCCTTTCCACTCGCCCCGGAAATTCAGGGGGATATAGGGGGTGCCGTCCTCGTTGTGGAAGACCATGGGCAGATCGTATATCAGCGTCGAAGGGGTGAATTTTTTGCTGTCAATAGCCGCCGAATAGTAAAGCGGCTTAAAGGAGCTCCCGGGCATGATGCGGCCCTGGGTCGCCCGGATAAGCTGGTTCGATTCGTCGTATTTGGAGCCGCCGATAATCGCCTTTATATAGCCGGTCTCATTTTCGATAGTGATAAGCGCTCCCTCTATCACGTTCTTTTCGGCGGCATTTTTCAGATCGGCGTAAGCGTAATTGGTTATCGTTTTAAGGTCCTGAAGCCCGAAAAGCAGGGCCGCCATGTCCACCACGGGGTTGATAGTCCTGGTAAACCGGGACTGGGCCCTGCGCTCGTTCTGGGCGTCGGAAGTAGCGTGGATACCGTTCAGGTCAAAAACCAGGGAGAGGAGATCGACAATGGGAACGTAGGTCCGCTCGGCCCGGACCAGCCGGGAACCTTCGCTGCGGGCGTATTCCCTGTTCGCCCTGACAAGCCCCTGCTCCATGTACTTTACCGCGGCGTTCTGGAAATCCAGGTCCAGGGTCGTGTGTACGGTGTACCCGTCCCGGTAATAATCCATCGCGCCGTACATCAGGCCGTCCAGTTCCCGGCGTACGTACTCGCTGAACCAGGGGGCCGCGTCCTCCCGGTTGTAATAGGCGGCGGTGGAAGCCCTGGTATAGTCGTAGTTTGCCCAATATTCGCTGAACGAAGCGTCGGCCTCTTCACTGGTCGTGTAGCCGAATTCGATCATGCGGTCCAGCACCGAACGCTGCCGCTCCATGGCCACATTGGGATTATCCAGCGGGTTATAGCGGGAAGGGCTGGAAAGCTGTATCACCAGCACCGCCGCCTCGGCAAGGGTAATATCGCGGGCGCTGTGCCCGAAAAAATACTTGCTCGCCGCCTCTACCCCGTAGACCCCCGGCCCCATGTACATGTAATTAAGGTAAATTTCCAGAATTTCACTCTTGGTATAGCGCCGCTCCATCTGGATGGCCCACCAGAGTTCCCTGATTTTCCGGGAAAGGGTCCGCTCGCCCCTGTCCGTGTAGAGAGTCCCGGCTACCTGCTGGGTTATAGTTGAACCCCCTCCCCAGTTCCTGCGGAGAAGCTGCCCCATAACCGCCCGCGCAATGGCCCGGATACTAAAGCCCTTGTGGTTGTAGAAATCCGGGTCCTCGCGGGCTAGTACCGCGTAGATAAGATGGCGGGGAAGATCGCTCAGGGAAACCATTTCCCGCTTTTCGTCCGCGGAAAATTCGGTAATAAGGTTGCCGTTTATATCGAGTATTTTGGTAGGCAGGGCCGGGGCAAATACAACAAAATTTTCCTGATTCTTGACGTTCGCCGTTTCAGCCAGCGACAAGCCCAGCCCTATGCCTATACCAATAGCAGTAATAACCGTTACCACCGCGAATACGCGGAGAAGGACAAAACCTTTCATTATATTAGTTAAATATAACGCAAGACCGCCGGTTCAGTAAAGATACCCGCGGCGTTTGCGGCAATTTCGCGTTTCAATCCGGAATTTGGGCGTATCAGCCCCTTCGTGCCTGTCTGTAAGGAAAGGGTTATAAGGCAGCCGGTATCCCTGCCGGCCCGGTTGCGCCGGGTAACGCCGGCCATGCCGGCGCAAGATCCGGGGATACGCCCGGTTGACAAATTCTTTCAGAGTCGTATACTCTCAGGAAAGGGGATTTTCTTTCCCTTATTCCCGTCTTTAGGAGGTTTACATGGGCTTACGCAAAACCGAAAGCGCGGACAGCGACCCTTACGGTAGTAGTAAGAACAATACTGCGGGCCGCAGCCGTCAGAGCCTTTGCCTGTGCAAACCGCCCGCGCCTGCCTTACCCTGACCTGTTCCGGTTTTCTGTCCTCCAGGATCCGCGCGTAAATTAAACGCTGGGCATTTTGTCCCGGTTTTCCCCGCCGGATCTTTAAGTGTTTTGTAACTATTCAATATCCGGTTGAACGAAGGGGTTTAGATCCCCCTCCTCTCGAAAAACCTCTTATTTTTTTCGAGCTATTCCCGCTTGGCATTTTCGGAAGTAGTAGGCTGAATAGTTACAGTGCTTTTCAATGCTTTGTCACAAACTTTAGGAGGGTGATTCTATGAAAGAACAATTACTGTTATTAATGGACAACGGCCAGATCGACATGGCAAAGCTGAAGGCGCTGCTTCCGCAGATGAACACCGCGGACATTGCCGAAGTATTCGAGGGATTAAGCAGGGAAAAAGTAATCCAGCTTTACCGTATGCTGTCAAAGAGCATGGCCGCCGACGTGTTTTCGTATATCGACGCGGACGAGCAGCAGATCATCATAGAAGCGCTTACCGACAGCGAAATCGGCGAAATTGTAAACAGCCTGTTTGCCGATGACGCGGTGGATTTTATTGAGGAAATGCCCGCCAATGTTGTAAAGCGCGTGTTGCAGAATGTCAATCCGGAAAAAAGGACCGTCATCAACCAGCTTTTGCGTTACCCGGAAGATTCCGCCGGCAGCATCATGACCACCGAGTACGTCGATCTGCGCGAAGACGCCACGGTCCGGGAGGCGTTTGACGCCATCCGGGAAACGGGCCTTAACAGGGAAACCATTTATACCTGCTATGTGATACAGCGGGACAGGATGCTTGTCGGCGTTGTTTCGGCAAAAACGCTGATGCTGGCAAAGCCCGGCGAGCGAATCGGCGACATTATGGATACCAAGCTTGTCTTCGCGCAGACCACCGACGATCAGGAAAAGATCGCCGGCCTGTTCAAGAAATACGCCCTGCTCGCCATGCCGGTGGTGGATACGGAACAGCGGCTGGTCGGCATTATTACTGTTGACGATATCGTAAATATCATTGAGGAAGAAAACACCGAAGACTTTGAAAAGATGAACGCCCTGGCCCCCTCCGACGAGCCCTACCTGAAAACAAACATCCTGAAACTCGCGAGCAACCGCATGGGCTGGCTTTTGGTACTCATGCTGTCGGCGACAATCACCGGCGGCATCATCTCCGGCTTTGAGGACGCCCTGGCGCTGCTGCCCGCCCTGGTCGCCTTTATCCCCATGCTGATGGATACCGGCGGGAACGCGGGCGCCCAGTCCTCGGTGCTGGTTATCCGGGGCATGGCCCTGGGCGAGATACGGTTAAAAGACATGCTGCGCGTACTCTGGCGGGAGATACGCATAGCCGCGCTCTGCGGCGTAGCGCTCGGCGCCGTTAATTTTATACGCATTTATTTTATGAACGGCAAAAACGCGGTGCTGGCCCTTACGGTAACGCTAAGCCTGTTCGCGACAGTGCTAACGGCAAAAAGCGTGGGCTGCATACTGCCCATGTTCGCGAAAAGGCTAAAGGTAGACCCCGCCATCATGGCCGCCCCGCTTATTACGACAATAGTTGACGGCGTCTCGCTGATTATCTATTTTTCGATAGCCAAGGCGGTGTTTAGCATTTAGCGCGGGTTCGACCAAATAGAGAGACTCCTGGAGCGGAGTACGGCGGATATTCCCGAAGGGGTCAGAGTGATAACGGTCCGGTCCGGACCGGGAAAGGGATATGGCGGACTAAAGTCCGGTGAATTGTTTGTCAAAGCCCAATCGCAAACCAAACAGTTTCTGATACGGATCAAACTCACGTTAATTAAGGATAGTTCTTAATTTATCAGAAGGCGGGTTTTTGGAATGCTCATATTAAAACTCGAAATTCGGCCTAATAGTATGAACAGGTCCTAGAACCGATTTTGCCGGGAGATTATTTCGGCCGCCAAACGGCAGAGTCCTTCGGCACTGGCTTCCGCCGCGGTATGCGCTTCCATGCCGAAATCCCCGGCCCGGGCGGCGGTACTTGCTCCGATGCAGAGGGCCTTTACGCCGGAACCGGGACAAACGGCGGCGAAGGCCGACACCGCCGAAGGGCTGGCAAAGAACGCGAAATCAAAGCGGCCTTCTTTGACAATGCCCAGGGCAATGGGACTGCCCCGGGCGGAAAGAGCCTCGTATACCGCCAGTTCCCGAAAGGGAACGGCTTTTTCTTTCAAGACCCGGTCAAGACCCTTTTCGCCGGCCCCGGAGCGGATAAGCAGGGCTTCTTCACCGGGGGATATTCGCTCCGCCAGGGCCAGGGCGAGTTGTGTTCCGTTAAACACCGGAGGCGTGCAATCGGGAATGAAACCCCGCCTGGTCAGGGCTTCCGCCGTGGCGGGACCTATAACGGCGAATTTGCGACCGGCAAAAAAACGAAGATCCCCTCCGGAATCGAGGAATCCCCCGAAGAAGCAGTTTACCCCCGAGGCGCTGGTAAATACCAGCCATTGACTTGACCCGAGGCTTTCCCGCCGGGAAGATATCCAGCCGGACAAGGGCCGGATTTTGATGCAGGGAAAGGGTATGGGCACCCCGCCCAGGGCGCGGATCTTATCGCAGGTTTCGGCGTTCTTTGGTTCGGGGCGGGTTACCACAATCCGGGCGCCCCCGAGAGACGTGGAAGGTTCCACAGCCTGTCCGGGTGAAAGACGGTTTACGGGAATTTTATGACCAAGGGAACATACCCGGCCGATCACTGTTAATACGGGGGCTCCGCCGGGGGACAGGGGCCCGCCGCTTTTCTCCGGCTCCGTCTTTTCCAAATCCGCAAGGACCGTGCGGAATACGCGCTGTCCAGGAGTGGTTCCCCCGGCAATGACCGCCGCCGGGGTATCCGGGGGGAAACCTGCCTGAATAAGGCGGCGGGAGATTTCTTCCCGCGCCGCCCCTCCCATAAGGATTACCAGAGTCCCCCCCGCCAGGGCAAGTCCCCTCAGGGTTTCCGGCTTCGGGGGAGCCTCATCCCGCCCGTGCCAGGAAATGACATGTAACGCCGAGCTGAGCCCCCGGTGGCTGACGGGAATCCCTGCCCCGGCGGGGACAGCCAGGGCCGAACTGATCCCGGGTACGGCCTCTGCGGGAATTCCCGCCTCCGCAAGGGCGAGCAGCTCCTCTCCGCCCCGGCCAAAAAGGAAAGGATCCCCTCCCTTCAAACGTACCACTCTTCTGCCTTTCCCGGCCTCGTCGATTAATATACGATTAATCTCTTCCTGGGGAAGGGGATGATTTTTTGGAGCCTTGCCGGCCCTGATCAGACGAGCCTTTGAAGGGATGGTAAGAAGTATCTCCTCGGAGACAAGCCGGTCATAGACCACTATTTCGGCCCGGTTAAGAACTTCCCTGCCCCTGAGGGTG
>JAIRYB010000069.1 GCA_031267955.1 Spirochaetaceae bacterium
GAAGAAAAGACAATACCGTCCACCCTGTCGTTCACCATGCCGGTTATGCCGTCCCGCAGTTTTTTCACGCTGCCGATATTGTCATTGATCCCCTCGGTATCCATAACGATCAGGCGGTACCCCTTGGAATTAAAGGCGTCATAGATGCCTTTTAGTATATAGGGATAAAAGAGGCCGCAAAGATCCGCGGAAATGACGCCGATGGTTTTGGTGTGTTTGAATTTCATTTTCTGGGCGATGGGGTTGGCGGTATATTCCAGTTCCCGGACCGCCCTGGTAACCCGCCGTATCAGTTCTTCGCTGACAAATTTGTTCTTGTTAAGCACATTGGAAACAGTGGAAATGGAAACCCCTGCCAGTTTCGCCACATCGTTAATAGTGATCATGCAGCCTCTCAACATAGGCTCTCACTGCCCGGCGGGCGGAATCGAAGGCAATATCATCGTAGTTTATATCTTCCGGGCGGATAAACCGGATCCCGGCAATTTCATCTTCCTCCAGGCGCAGATCCTTTTCGCTTAATTCCGGCGCTTCCAGGGTAAAAAATATATCGCAGGTGTTGTAGACTATTCCCTTGTACGGGTAGATGTTGGGAAAAGAGGCGAAAAGGGAAAAACCGGCTCCCGGAACAGACGCGGGATCCCAGCCCAGCTCTTCGCGGCACTCGCGACGCAGCCCTTCCGTGACTCCTTCCCCGGGGTCAACGAAACCGCCAGGAAGGTCAAGCTTTCCCCGGGCGGGTTCCCTGCCCCGGATCAGGAACAGGACGCCTTTCCCGGTGCTGATAACGCAGCCGGTGGCGGCGGCGGTATTATGATAATACACAAAGCCGCAGTCCGGGCAGAAAAATCTTTTGTTGTTTTCAAACCGGATGTTTTGGGAAGCGCAGGAAGGGCAGTGGCTAAACATCGTTACCTCTTACCGACAACAAGGCAGACATTACATCCTCCAAAGGCGAAGGAATTGCTCATACATACCCGGGGGGGAAATCCGGCGGGGAAATATCTTTCTCCAAGCCGAAGGCGCGGCATGGCGTCGTCGTACTCGCCGTCCCAGCAATGGGCGGGTATCGCGGCTTTCCCGTCTTTTCGGGCGGCCGCCTTCGCCAGGGCCATCCAGCACAGCGCCGGTTCCAGCGCCCCGGCGGCGCCCAGGGTGTGCCCGGTAACCGGCTTGCTGGAGCTTGCCGGGGGCTGTTCTTCCCCGAACACAGTTTGAACCGCAAGGGCTTCCATGCGGTCGTTCAGGGGGGTTCCGGTTCCGTGCAGGTTGATATAGTCAATATCGCCGGGGCCAATACCCGCGTCTTGCAGTGCGGCCCGCATTGCCTGTACCGCGCCGGACCCGTCTTCCCTGGGGGCGGTCATGTGGAAGGCGTCGGCGCTTTCCCCGGCCCCCAGAAGCGCTATCCCCCCGGCGTCGCCGGGATCGTCTTTCGACAGCACAAAAAAAGCCGCCCCCTCGCCCAGGGTTATGCCCTTGCGGTTTTTGCTGAAGGGGTTTGTAATCGTATCCGACACCGCTTCCAGGGAAGAAAAGCCCAGCAGCACAGTATCCGAGACGATATCCGCCCCCCCGGCGATAACTGCGTCGCAGAAACCGGCCCGGATAAATTCCGCGCCTTTGACAAGCGCCCCCGCGCCGGAAGCGCAGGCGGTGGCGACGGTAAGCGCCGGGCCGGTAACGCCGGATATGCCGGCGATATAATCCGCAAGCAGGGAAGCCCCCTGAAAACGGAGTTCGTAGTTTGCCGGGAAACCCTTCCCCGCGAAAAAAGCCTGATGAGCCGGAACGGATGCCTCGGTACCGTTGTCGCAGGAGCCAAGGCATACCCCGACCCGCCCGGCGCCGTAAAGGTTCCGGGCCTTTTCAATGGAGGGGCGCAGTTCTTCAAGCGCCGCCGCTGCTATACGGAATATGCGGGTATTGGCGGCGAATTCGGGCGGCGCGGCAAGGCCGGGCAGGGCGGGGGCTTCGGGCAGCGTTCCTTGTATACGGCCCGCGAGAAAGGCCCTGCCGCCCGAAGCGGTAACCGGCCGTATGCCGCCCTGATCCCCGCGGCAGGCGGCCTCAAAAAAGGATTCCCTGTCGCTTCCGGCACAGCACAGAACGCCGGGCGGGGAAAGGAAAATATCCATCAGAATATCCCCCGCAGGGTATAGGAATAATCCCGCAGGAAATTTTTCAGGGTAACGGCGGATTTGGTTTTCACGATTTCCGCAATAGCCTGTTTCCCCGAAAAAATCGTCCTGACTTCATCGCTTTCCCCGATGCCGTCACGAATTTCCACAACCAGCCTGAGCCCCGAATCTTTTAGCGCCTGCGTCAGCAAATCCGCCCGGTAAAAACAGAACTGGAAATCCGCGACAATGTATTCCGCTTTTAAGGCCGGGGGGAACAGCGAAGAAAAGAAAGAAACCGCCCCGTCGGTAAAGGCAAGGTAGCCGGCCTCCGTGCCAAAACTGTTAAAAAGTGCAATGGTTATTCCCCGCTCGTTTGCCTGCACCCAGCAGTCCATAATAAATTCCTGTTCGCCGTAACGCCCGATTATCTGCTGGGGCATATCCAGCGGTTCTTCAATCGCGGAAGGGGGAAGCAGGAAATATCTTGCCCGGTTTGTTACGGGAACAGGGGCGTACGGGGAGACTCTGGCCTCGGTCTTGCAGGCGGCCAGAAAAAAAACAACAAGGACCGCCAGCAGCCCCAAAACTCTTCCCAACAGGTTCTTTTTCACGGTACACTCTTTATATTATCTATGAAGCCATTCTATATAGGTTTATCCTGTGTGTCAAACAACCCCGCCGGTTACGCGGGCCGGGCCGCTCACGGCGGCATGGGCCGGGCGCTGCACGCCGAAGGGCGGCGCGTTCTGGCCTTGCTTGACGCGGAGGGGTCGGGCAGCGCGCGGGAACCGGCCGCCATCGCCGCGGAAAGCGGGGGAAGGCCTTTTTTTACCGGCCGCCACGCGGATTTCAACATTTCTCATTCCCAATACATAGCCGCCGTTGCCTGGTCGGAAGCGGTAAATCCCGCGAACGGCCTTCCCTTCCGGGTAGGCTGCGATATCCAGTATGTATCCCCCGGCAAAAACAGGGAGGCAATCGCCCGAAAATATTATTCTCCCGGCGAAAACAGCTATATAGCCGCGGCCGAAGACGACGCGGACCGGATTGACCGCTTTTACCGGATCTGGGTTCTCAAAGAATCCTGCCTCAAGGCGGCGGGGCTTTCGGTGCTGGATATGCGGGATTCCCCCTCTTTCGCGGGGCGGGAAAGCCTGGGAAAAGACCCTTCCCTTCCTTTTGATTTTTTCCTGTACGAGCTTGGAAGCGGTACCGCCGGCCGCTGCCTTCTTGCCGTATGCCGGGAAAACCCGCTGCCGGATCCCGCGCGGCAGGACCCCGGAATCCGCTGGTATTCGCCGGCCCTTGCGCTGAAACCACTTTCGGCGCCCCTACGTTCCCTTGACACATAACGCAAAAGGCCGGAAATTTACTTTCGATGAACCTTATCCTCTTTGAAGTTGACGAAGTCGGGAAAGCCCTTTCCCGCTGGGATGATCGGACCGCCCACCTTCTCAAAGTGCTGCGCAAACAGGCGGGCGATACTTTTGACGCCGGAATACTCGGGGGAGGCCTGGGTACCGGAAAGATCGAGTCAGTACGGCTTGACGGTTCCGTCGTATACTCGCTTGACTTAAAAGACGATCCCCCGGCAAGGGTGCCGGTACGGATGGGGGTGGGTTTCCCAAGGCCCATCCAGCTCAGGCGGCTTTTGCGGGATCTTTCCAACATGGGGCTTCTGGCAATAGACCTTTTGGGGACGGACCTGGGTGAAAAGAGTTACCGGGACACAAAGCTGCTTTCGGACGGGGGCGCCCGGGCGGCGCTTATCGAGGGGGCGGTACAGGCCCGCGATACCCGGCTCCCGGTATTGCGGAGCTATCCGGATATTGCCGCGTGGCTCGCCGAGCGGCCCTGGGAGAAAGGCCCCGGGCGAATCGCCCTCGCCCCCCTCCTTGTCGCGGCGGACAATGTCCTGCCGGAAGGCAGCTTTGCAAACCTCGCCCCGACAAGACGTTCCATGGTCCTGGCCGTCGGGTCCGAGCGGGGCTGGACCAACCATGAGCGGGACCTTCTGGAATCAGCGGGCTTTACGCGGCTTTCCCTGGGCAGCCGGGCGCTGCGTACCGAAACCGCCTGTGTCGCCGCCGCCACGCTTGCTATGGAAAAGATCGGCGAACTGGGATAATATGTTCCCGCCGGTGCTGCCCGGCGCCCGCAGCGGCGGGCATCGGACCCCTATAGAGGAGCCGCCCTATGAACCAGGATCAGGTAAAGGAACTCTTGCTCTCCATCGAAGACGCTCCCATGGAATTCCTGGTGATCTTCTCGGGGAAAAAAAGCGCGAAAGTGAACGGCCTTTACAAGCCCGATTCCCGGGAAATTATCATCCACAACCGTAATTTCAAAACCGAAACCGGGCAGGATGACAACCTTCTGCTCTATACAGCCATCCACGAATACGCGCACCATCTTCACGCCTGCTCGCGGGGTGGCAGGCTTTCCGCCCGTTCCCATACCGCCGAATTTTGGGCGGTTTTCCACGCGCTGCTGGAAAAAGCCGAGGCAAAGGGAATTTACCGCAATGTGTTTGCCGATTCCCCGGAACTGTCAAAACTCACCGAAAAAATCCGGAATAACTATCTTGCTGAAAACGGGAAACTCCTGAAGGAACTGGGAGAGCAGCTCCTAAAAGCGCACGAACTCTGCGAGGCTGCCGGGGCGCGGTTCGAGGACTACGTGGACAGGGTTCTGTGCATACCCCGCACCGCGGCGAATATGGCGGTCAAGATGTTCCAGTACGATTTGAACCCCCGGGTGGGGTCCGACAATATGCGTTTTCTCGCGGGGATAAGGAACGAAGACGACCGCGCGGCCGCGGAAAAGGCCCTTATCGGCGGCAAGAGTCCCGATATGGTGAAAACCGCCATCAAGGGGGGGCCGGTATTGCCGGCAAAACCCCCGCGTCAGGAGGATATTAAAATCCGGCTGGAAAAAGAAAAAATCCGCCTGGAACGCACGATAGCGGGCCTTTCCAAACGGCTCGGAGAAGTTGAAAAAGAACTGGAAGAACTCTAAAACAATTTTTCCAGGCATCCCTTTGCCGGTCCGGTAAATCTTTTCCAATGAAGAACCCCGCCGCAGAGCAGCGAGGTATCTTCGTTCGAGAAGAAAAAGTCCTACGGACTTTTCTCATTTTATACCGGGGGTCTGCTACCCCGCCATCAGTGGCAGGGAATTGAACCGCCCCAGAGGCTCCCCGCGAACCGGTGAGCGGGTTCTTGGGTATTAGACCCCCCTCGAATAAATAATGCCATTCTATTTTTATGAAAATACATTTGAATATTTTGTTACAGATATTATTGGATAATGAATGTTCCATTATGGTAAGAAGGCCATGATACACGCGGAAAATGTAAGCAAACGGTACGGGAAGCTCCTGGCAAACGATAGGGTAAACATTGATATAGGGCCGGGGGAAACAGCGATACTGCTGGGGCCGAACGGGGCGGGTAAATCGACCATAATTAAATCCATTGCGGCTTGCTGCGTTTCGAGGGCCGTATCACTATCGGATAGTGTTCTAAAATTATTGGAACAAACATACTCTCCCAAAAAACCAGATATTTATTGTCAGAGCGACAACGATCTTGTGCATCTGTTCTGTTTTTGAAAAACGGATCCCTTTCCTCACTAACCGCGCGCACCAGGTCCTCAGAGACAGATGTTTCCTTTCAATCTTTTGAGTGTTTTTCTTCGTAACGGTCAGAACCTCCGGTGAAAAACGCTCATAATACGCATAGTTGCCGTCGGTATAGACGTTCCCTATGTTAAGCGGCCTAAGCAGTTCCAGCAGTTTGTCAAGATTCTTATGTTCCCTCGTCCCAAACCAAAAAGCAATGACTTCACCGCTCCCGTGGTCGATAGCCC
>JAIRYB010000130.1 GCA_031267955.1 Spirochaetaceae bacterium
CTTATCTACAACGGACTTCTGTCCCTCGACATCATCCGGCCATAAAAACCCGGCCGCTTCGGCGAAAAAGCCGGCCCCGGAAAATCCAAATCCGCAAATGCGGCAGCCCGCCGGGCCAGATATTTTCAGGGTTGCGCCGTACCGTCCGCGGAACCCGCAGGCCCTAATTCACCCGCCCAGCCGGCAATGAAATGAAAAAAGCCGCGGCCCTATCCGGCCCCCTGCCGCGCGGGATAACCTGCCCGGATCGTTCCGGGCCGGGTTTAGGCGATAGGGGAGGGGGCTTTCCTTCTTTGCCTTGAGTGGAAGACCGGGTCCATATCCCGTAGCAAGCTCTTGGGCATCTCTGTAATAATAAATTCTTATTATTTCGTGGTGATAAAAATTCCGTGGTGAGAATTTATCATCGCGTTGACCGACAAAACATCGATAAGAAATTATTATTGTTCAAAATGTGATAATAATTTCTTATTACAAGGTATTGACAGCCGCCTGTTCCAGGGATTTTAATGAAAATATGGACATTATGGATTACGCCGCCCTTATGGTGGATTTCCTGGGCAAGGCCTGCGGGGAAAATTGCGAGATCGTCCTGCAAGACCTCAGAGAGGGCCGGATGCGTATCACGGCTATCGCGAACGGCCATATTTCAGGCCGCGCGCTGGGCGATCCCCTAACCCCCCTTGCCCTGCGCATGGTGACCGGGGGGGTATGGAAAAAGCGGGACTATGTCTGCGGCCACCGGGGGAAAACGCGCGATTCCAGGGTACTCCGTTCCTCCACCTTTTTTATCAAGGGGGAGGCGAAACTCCTCGGAATGCTGAGCATCAATATCGATATAAGCAGGTACATTAGCCTGAGCGGGGATATTCTGGCACTGGCGGGCCTGAACCCTGAACCCCAAAAAACAGCCCCCGAAAACCGGAAGGCTAATCTGATTGACCGCGCGGACGCGGCTATAAAATCCGTACTGGATGAATTCGGAATTGCCGAAAATAAAAAAGAAAGTTTTACCGTGGAAGAAAGGCTCGCCATTGTCGAGCGGCTCATGGACCGGGGGGTTTTCCTGATCCGGGGTTCGGTGAGCGGGGCGGCTGAAAAACTGCGCTGTTCCGAGGCAAGCCTTTACCGGTATATCGGCGCCGTTAAAAAGCGGAAAGCGCTTAAAAGCAGGGAAAGGAAAAACAGTGGGGAATGAAATGAAGGAAGCCGGGCAAGCCGGTGATAAAGGCGCCGGGGGCAAAAAACCCGGCGTAACAGGAAGTTCGATTGAAGCCCAGATTGAAGAAAATTCAAAGTACCGGGAGTCCTCCGGCCAGGAAACGGTCTTCCATTATTCCAGGGAGCGCAGGCTCGCGCGGGCATCGGAAGCGGTAAGGGCAATCAACGAGCCGGGGCCGGCAATGAAGGGGGGGCTTGTGCGGGTGCTTTTCGCGACCAAGTCCGGAGCCTTTCTTTTTATCACAATTGCGATACTGTGCGCCTTTATCCTCTTTCTCCGCTATACCCGCGACGGGCCGGATCTGAAAATAGGGGGGAACCAGGTCTCGGTCTCGGCGCTGCGTTATTCGGGCGTGACTTATGTGGAGCTGCGGAAAGAAGCTTTGAAGGATAATTACTATACCGGCACGGTCGATCTGGCGCTTTCCATCCCCCAAAAACTAATGGACGCGGAAATGGCGGCGCCCATCGTGAATAAAAGGATCTTCTTTACCCTTGAAGAACTGGAAGAATTCCGCTTTTCCCTGCCCTTCGACGCCCCCGAACTCATCCTCCTCATACAGGCCGGAGACGAGATCAGATCCTTCCAGGTAAAAGGGATAACGGAAAACAGCCGGTAACTTTATGAATTATTTTGACCGTCCCTGTTGATTTTTTTTGAAATATCGATAGAATTTATTTTAGTATGGTACAATTCTATTTTTTATCAATACTGCTTAACGCGCTGGCGGGTTTTTTTCTGGTTTCCGGTTTCATGAATGATGCCGGCAAGGGCGAGGGCAGCCCCGCCTATTCCGGAAATCCGCACATCCCGGCATTTTTAAAAAATGAATCCCTCCGCCTCGTCCTCGGCGTTCTCTGCATGGTCATGGGGCTTCTCAAGATACTTTCACCGGCCCAGGGTGACATCCCTGTTATCGGGGATCTTTTCCCCGCCCTTGCCGGCCTTACGGCGGGGTTTGTCCTGGCGTTCGATTTCTACCGAAACCGGAGCTCGCTGGAAGAGGACCGGCCCGCCGGTTTCGGCCAGTTCCTACTGAATCACAAGAAAGCGGTGGGCTTTACTGCCGTCGTCTCCGCGGCGCTCCACTTTCTTTTCCCCTCGGTACTGCTGCTTTAGTGAATCCCGTTTCTGTTGCCGGTATTGCGGTACAGGGAGACAGGCTTTTTATCGCCCGGCGTGTTCCCGGCGGGGATCTGGGCGGGAAGTGGGAATTCCCCGGCGGCAAGGCCGAGGAGGGGGAAAGCTGCGAAGAAGCCCTGATCCGGGAATTCCGGGAAGAATTCGGGGTAACGGTGGCGGCGGGCCCCTGCGTGGCCTCGTCCTCTTTTGAACACAGGGGCGTTGTCCGGGAACTGAGGGCCTTCCTTGTCGAATTTGAAAGCCCCGGTTTTACGCTCCGCGAACACAGCGCCTGGAAATGGGCGGGCCTGGGGGAAATTGAAAAACTGGATTTTGCCGGCTCGGACCGGAAACTGCTCCCGGCCCTAAAAGTATACCTTGAAGGAAATCCCCGTATCTAAGGCGTCGAAACCCGCGCCCACAATCCCCCCCACCGTATATGTTTCGGAATTCATAGTCTTAATCCAGGTATGCCCCTTGGCGCCGCTTATATAGCGCCAGGATACCCGCAGCGACAGGGAACAGCGGCTGTTCGGGAAAAAAAGCGCCCGGATTTCGGGTTCCAGCGCCAGCCCGCCCCGGGGGTAATCATTGTATTGCATATTTGTCAGCAAGTGCAGATCCTCGGCGGCCGCCCAGATGAAGGGGGACACCGTAAAAGCGCAGTCCAATTCGAAAAAATTTGAAATGGGGAAACTGGCGGCGATACCCGGGGAAACGACAAACCACCGCTGCGTATATTGGATTCCCGGTCCGGAAATATCTATTTTGGGAAAGGAATCCGAATCTTCCCAGGGAAGTAAAATGATTTTTGGCAGATTTGAATTAACGCCGTACCGGGTATACCCGTCACGGGCGAGCCATTTCAATTCCATATAGCTGACGCGCCCGAAAACCGAAAGCGCCGGGTTAAAAGCCCCACCGGGGTTTAAATGGAAGGACGCCCCGAGATCCCCGTCGAAAAACCATGCGCCCTCTACATAACTGTCGTGGCTTGAAAAATGCGTCAGGTAATCTTTTTCCGGGTTCATCCAGTCGCGATCTTCGATGATCCCCGAACGGCCGGGTATTCCCAGCTTTACGGAAAGATTGGTATAAAAGCTGACAGACCAGGAAGGGGGGCGCGCCCTGACAGACAGAGCGCTGCCGTAATATAAAAGGGGCTTCATGTCCCAGAGCAGCTCGCTTAGGTATTTATCGGAATTATCCTTGTAGACAATTTCCTGGCTCTGCCCGTAAAAAAAGCCCAGGGCGGTCTCCAGGGAAAAAGAAAACAAACCGGAAAAAGGCGGCGATCCCATTAAAGGTTCTTCCGCCCCCAGAAAAGGGCCGGAAGCGCAAAATAGGCAGAAGCTGATGACGAAACACCTTTTTAAGGATATATTCATTGTATTATGAGAGTAAGTGCTATCATTCCCCCTAGTCAAGCCGCCCTGTTCGTTGCCCTCGCGCTGTTTTCCCTTTCCTGCGCCCCGGATTTTCCCGGAAGAAAGGCCGGCGAGGCCGCTGTTGTCCCGCCGGCAACCCCGCCCCTTTCCAGGCCGGTTCTGGGTTACGGGGTGATCGGCGTCAGCTATACCCGGGTGACCGCGGAGCCGAGCCCGGCGGCTCTTTCTCTGGGCTATTTCAGGCGGGGTTCGGTTGTGGAAGTTGTCGAAAGGCGTTCCGTTAGCCGCGGGGAATTTGCGGAGTCCTGGGTGTTTGTGGAAGGGGCGTACCGCGGCTGGCTCAGGGAAGACGCTGTCCAGATATACGATAACGAGGCCAGGGCAAAAACCGCCTCGGAGTCGCTGGCCCAATGAAAGCGCTTTTGGGGTACCTGATCCCCCCGCTCGTCGGAGCGGTAATCGGGTTTGTGACCAACGCCGTCGCCATAAAGATGCTTTTCCGCCCTCTGAAGGAGATCCGGCTTTTCGCCGGGCGCGGCGGCTCCGGAGGCAGGGCCGGAATCAGGCTCCCCTTTACCCCCGGCATACTGCCCCGGCAGCGGCACAAGCTGGCTGACAGCATCGGCGCGATGGTGGAACGGGAACTCCTTACCCCCGAGATAGTACAGGAACGGCTTAGAAGCGACAGCGTCAGGCAGGGCGCTGCCCGGTCGGTTTCGCGTTTTACCGAAAGGCTGTCCCTGGTTACCCTGGGAAAGCTGAAATTCCCCTCGGGCATACTGGCCGCCCCGGCCTGCCCGGAAACGGATTCAGACGGAAAAAACGCTGCCGGGGACTCCGGCCCGGAAGGCGCGCGGCTTCTTATGGAGATCCTGCGGGATTTCAGCCGGTCTCCGGTCTTTGCCGGGTTTCTGGACGTCCTGCTCGGTTCCCTGCTCGAAACCGCCCTGGGAGGCGCCCGTAACGATCCGGAAAAAGCCGGGACGCCGCTTGCGGAATTGAGTATCCCGGAAATTCTGGGCAAAGAGCGGACGGCGGCGTTCAGGGAACGCCAGGACGCGGTTATCCGGGAAACGCTCAGCAGGAAGATGGCCGAGCTTCCGCTCGGGATGGGGCCGTTTTTCTTTGAGGTTTATCCCGCGGCGGTGTCGGCGCTTTTCAAACTGCTTGACAGGCGGGATATACGCCTGGGGCTGGAAATCCAGGGGCGTATTTTCCTGGACAACGCCATACAAAAACTTTCGGCCATCCAGCGTTTTTTTATTTCGGCAGGCCAGTACGACAGGACCCTGAGCGAGCGTATGCCGGAAATTATCGACGACCTTATCGGGCAGCTTGAAACGCTGCTGGCGGATAACGCGGTCCGGAGGCGGGCCTCGGACTACCTCGCGAACGCGTCGCTTTCCCTGGCCGCGGAACCGGCCAACTACGAGCGCCTGGTCCGTATAGTTTCCGACACCCTGTTTTCCCTTGAAAACCGGCCTGTCGGGGAACTTCTCGGCAGGTTTGGGATAAACGGCATCCCGGATCTTGCCGCGGGAATTCGCCGCGTCCTGGCAGGGGAAGGCGCCGGTTCTTCCGGCATAAAGGGGAAGGGCTTTGCCAGCGCGGCGCTTGCGGCGCTGGAGACATTCTTCGCCGGGCACGCCGCCATGACCCTGGGGGAATTCTTTTCTATCAGCGGGGAAAAGAAGGGCCGCGCGGACAAGGTGATCATGGAAAGGCTGCTTTCTTTTGCGGAAAGGCAGACCGAATCGGTTCTCAAAACAATAGATATACGCGCCATGGTGACGGCGCGTATCGATTCCCTCGATATGCTGAGGGTAGAGCATATTGTCCTGGATGTACTGGCGGACCAGCTTAAGTGGATCAATTTTTTCGGGGCAATACTGGGCGCGCTGATTGGCGGTACGCAGGTATTGGTTTCCGCAATCCTGGGGTAGACCCGGCGCCCGCGCCGGAGGCCCGGCTATACCCCGTTCGCGTAGACGAATATATTGTAAAGGCCGTGCGCCCAGGCCAGGCCGTGGATTGCGCCGTAGTGCGTGTAGATCAGGGAGAGAAAAAGGCCGGCGAGAACGGCGTTCGCCATGCCCCAGGGGCCTTCGTAGATGTGGCAGAGGGAAAAAAGCGCGGTCGAGAGGGCGATGCCCGGTACCGCGCCCGTCTTTGCGCAAAGCGCCCCCAGGAGCTTGCCGCGTCCCGGGGGGGGAATCCCCGCAACCCCGCTTTCCGGGTTTTCCGGCCCGGAAAGCGGCGTCCCGGGCCTGTGTTTCCCGAAAAGGCTTAGGAGGTAATGGCGAAAATACGTTTCTTCCAGATAGCCGGTGCTAAAACAGGAGAGAATCATCACTATCCAGGCTCCGGGCCCCCCGGGGGCTCCCACAACAGCGGCGCTAATTTCGGAACCCGACAGGATGGATGAAAGAACCGAAATGCCCAGGCCTATCCCCAATAACCCGGGCAGGGCGATGATCAGGGACTGGAAATCCCCCGGCAAAATTCTCTTTGGGAAAATTTTCTTCCCTTTAAGAAAAAACAGGTACCATAACAGCAATAAAGATGGTATAGTATAGCCGAGGAGCCGGGCAAGTTCCCGGCCTATGGCAAACTGGTACACTTCCCCTGCCGGAAGGGGGGGCCGGGGGGTGAAATCGGGCAGGAAGAGGACGAGGTAAATGATAAACGGTTCTATAAAATTGATAATTTTAGCCTTCCTTTGCCCGGCGCGGGCCGGGGGACAGCGCGCTTGCGAGAACCGCGCGGCTTGGTTCTTAAAAAACCCTGCATTTAGCAAAGCAGCCGGCTTTGTGGACAGACACTATTTAGTATAGGAAGTTTGGGGAAAATGTAAATGATTTTTCTGATAATTACAGTCGTTGCGGGCGGCCTGCTGCTCCTGTTCTTCAATGCCAAGACCCACGGCATAGAGGGTATGGTTCAGGGCGACTGGATTCAATTTTACGCCAAGGGCAAGGATTCCGGTTTCAGTTTCAAGGAACTGGAACTTTTGCGGCGTCTGGCGGTTAAATCGCAACTGGAGGACCCTACCGCCCTGTTCTGGTCCCAGCAGCAGCTGGACCGCTGCATAAAGCAGATGGTAAGGCTTTCCCGGGAAAGCGGGGAGGACAAGGATCAGGGGACCCAGGAATTTCTCTCCAAGCTTTACGATTACCGGAAAAAAATAGAACTGGAAAAGCCCAAGACTCTCTACGGTATTACAGATACCCGCCAGTTGCTGGAAGAGCAGCGGGTAAGGGTTCTCTTATCCGGGACAGGGGTTTTCAGTTCCTATATCATCAAGAATACCAGGGACTACCTTACCATTGCCCGGCCCGCCGGGCCAAATCTCCCCCAGAGTTTTCACTGGAAGGGCACCCATGTCTCGATCTATTTTTGGCGGAACGAGGACGCGGGCTATGTGTTTGACACGGATGTCACCGACGAGGTGTATTCCAAGGGCTTTGAAGCCCTCCAGATAAATCATTCGGCATCGGTATTCCGGACCCAGAAGCGGAAGTCGGTGCGGATCAAGACCAATATCCCGGCTTACCTGTACCTGCTGCACGAGGGGGAAAACTCGGCGGAGATTGAAACCGCGCCGGGGCTTAAATGCGTTGTCGAGGATCTTTCCGACGGGGGCTGCGCCCTGGTTATCGGGGGCAAGACCGCGCCCGGCCTGAAGGTCAAGGTCCAGTTCGAACTTAGCGGCGACCCCCTGAGCATGTGCGGCACGGTGCGCTCGGTGGATTACAGGGAAACGGAAAACAAATCGCAGCTCCATATTGAAGCCGACGAGCTGCCGCTTGAAACCAGGAATCATATTCTGGCGGAAGTCTTCGGGATGATCGACGAAGAGGAATCCCTGCCGTTCAGGATTGCGAGCGAGCAGGCGGAAAAAATGGAAGACGAATTTGCCGCCATGGATGACGGTGGGGAAAAAAAAGAAGATCCGGCCGATATATCGGAGGAATTCCCGAATCTGGTTTAAGACCGTGCCGCGCGGCCTTCTCACTCCGGGTTTTCCGTGTTACAATAACCGGGAGCTTTATGAATGATTACAGGCAGATTATCAACGATCCCGCACGGGACGCGGCGGAACGGCTGGAGGCTTTAAAGGCCCTGGAAACGGCGGAAGGCGCCGGGGGAGCCGCGAAAACCGGGGAGATCAACAACCACATCCACACTATTTACAGCTTTAGCCCCTATACCCCCGCTATGGCGGCTTTGAAGTCACGCAACGCGGGGCTTGGGGCCGCAGGCTCGGTGGATCACGATTCCGTGGGCGCGGCGGAGGAGATGCTTGCCGCGTGCGGTATTCTGGGAATAGGCGGCTGCACGGGGTTCGAGGTCCGGGTAAGTTTTAAAGACGGCCCTTTCGGGGGCAGAAAGCTCAACAATCCCGATTCCGAGGGGATTGCCTATATGACCGTCCAGGGAATCCCCCGGCAGTCAATAGAGAAAGCCGCGGAATTCCTCGCGCCGATCCGAGCGGAACGCCTGAAACGGATCAGAACCATGTCGGAAATCGCCAATGCCCTGCTCCGGGAGGCGGGGCTTGGGGAAATTGAATTTGACCGGGACATAAGGGGAAAGTCGTGTTACGACGCGGGTGGGGAAATTACCGAGCGCCACCTTCTGGCGGCTGTGGCGGGGAAGCTTGTCGCGAAATACGGCAGGGGGCCGGAACTGGCAGGGGGGCTTAAGGCCGCGTTTGGTGTAGACCCCGGGCCGAAGATCGCCGCGCTCCTCTCCGATCCGGATAACCCCCACTGCCTGTTTGATCTTTTGGGGGTATTGAAGTCCGCCTTTCTGCCCCGGATCTTTATCCAGGGCGGTGAAGCCGAATGTATTCCCGCGCGGAAAATGACGGAATTCGCCCTGTCGATCGGGGCGGTTCCGGCCTACGCGTATCTGGGGGATGTGGGGGAATCCCTCACGGGTGATAAAAAGGCGGAAAAATTCGAGGATGAGTTTCTGGATTCCCTTTTTGACGAGCTGAAGGCTGCCGGTTATCAGGCGCTTACCTATATGCCCCCCAGAAATACCGACGAACAGTTGCGCCGGGTAAGGCGCCTCTGCCGCGAGTACGGTTTTATGGAAATATCGGGGGTGGATATCAACAGTTCCCGCCAGTTGTTTAACTGCCCCAGGGTGCTGGAGCCTGCCTTCCGGCATCTGGTGGACACAACCTGGGCGCTTATTGCCCATGAGCGGCTCGCCTCGGCGGACCCTTGTCTGGCGCTTTTTTCGCCGGAAAACCCCTTTGCCGCGGAGCCTTTGGAGAGGCGGCTTGAAATTTACGCGGAAAAAGGGAAAAAACTTGATCCGCATAATAGCGGTGAATCGGCTTTTATTCTAGCAAAGGAAATTTTGGAGAGGAATTAAGTTATGCCGGATTGCAAAAATGTTTGGAATGGGGAAGATGAAATTGTATTCGGGGTGCTGGTTAGGGGCCTTTATCTTGATATTTCAGGGTGTCCCTGGGTGGTGGTTCCCGACCCCGGGAAAGGCGGGGTACCCCGGCAGGCTTTGACGGTGGATATTGCCTCCGTCCTTGTGGACGGCGCGCCGGACGAGGAAGCGGCCGCCAAACTGCTCCGGGAAGCGTTTGACGCGTGGGAATTTGACAAGGCCCCTGCGGGCCTGGACGCTATAATGCAAAGCGACCGCATGGTCGCCGCCCCCGCCTGCGTGGCGATCAAAAACAGGGAGGCCCTTGCCGGCCTTTACTGGGTGGGCAGGGACCTGGAATCCGCCCGGCTCCGGCTCGAAAAGCAGGACGATTCCCTGCTGGAGATCAGCCCCGCCGAGCCCGCCCGGGTGGTAAACGCGGCGGAACGGGCCGATGTGGTTCGGGGCAGGATCGCCCTTGTTACCGGCGGTGCCCAGGGTATCGGGGAGGAGATTGTGCGCAGCCTGGCCGCGTCGGGGGCGCTGGTGTTTATCGCCGATCTCAACCTTGAAGGCGCCTCGAAGCTGGCGGACTCCGTCAACGCCTCGGAAAACCGCCTCGCCGCCCTGCCCGCGGCGGTCAATGTGTCCGACGAGGGGTCGGTAGCCGCCCTGTTCCGGGCCATAGCCCTGAGCGCCGGCGGCCTCGATCTCTGTATAAGCAACGCGGGGGTGCTTAAAGCCGGAAGCGTGCTGGAACAGCCCTTGAAGGATTTTCAGTTTACCACGGACGTGAACTATACCGGCTTTTTCCTTGCCGCCAAATACGCGGGGCTTCTTATGCGCTGCCAGTTCCGAACCGCGCCGAGGTGGAAGACTGATATTATCCAGATTAACTCCAAATCCGGGCTTGAAGGTTCCAAAAAGAACGGCGCTTATGCGGGGGGTAAATTCGGCGGCATAGGGTTGGTGGAAAGTTTCGCCCTGGAACTGGTGGAGTACAATATCAAGGTAAACGCGATCTGCCCGGGGAATTTTCTGGACGGCCCGCTCTGGTCCGATCCCAGGAAGGGCCTTTTTGTCCAGTACCTTGAAGCGGGCAAGGTGCCGGGCGCAAAAACAGTGGAAGATGTCCGCGCCTTTTACGAGGCCAAGGTTCCCATGAGGCGCGGGTGTACCGGCGCTGATCTGAGCCGGGCCATCTACTATATTGTGGAGCAGGAATACGAAACCGGCCAGGCCGTCCCCGTGACAGGCGGCCAGACCATGCTCCACTAGCAGCCTGTTGCACTTGTGGATTTTTTGCATATTCATGCAAAAAATCCCGATTATCGGGGCTGCTTTGGCAGTTTGCATGGTATAAAAATTCACTTTTGTGAATTTTTATACGATT
>JAIRYB010000170.1 GCA_031267955.1 Spirochaetaceae bacterium
TTTGACACCAAGACCGAACGGGAGATAATTACCCTAAGCTGGGATTACAAACAGCTTTCAGAGATGGATATGTGGAATCTTTACCTGATCACCCAGGCAATGGCGAACGCGCCTATAACGAAGATTCCCGCCGGTGCCGGTGCAGCTTCCGGGCCCGATGCTAAAGGGCCGGGTCCCGGTTCCGATCTGCAAAACAAAACGCTTTGGCTCGGCCTTGAAACTTCCCTGGGCTACGCCTACCCCGGCAACGGGCCATACTTTTCAGGCGCTCTCACGGCAGAATACGATTTCCTGCCTTTCATGGGGGTCGGTACGGGCTTCCGCTACCAGGTATCTTTCCCCGCGGTCGTCGACACGGACAACGACACTTATTACTACGGTACCCAGCACAATTTTTTCGCGCCGGTATTGTTCAAGTTCCTGTTCGGAGTGGGGAATAACTTGATTGTCCCCTATATCGGCGCGGACTTTGACTTTGGAAACCTGGGCCTGCTGCCGAATCAGCATGTCAAGGATACCGGCAAAACCATATACATCCCGGCCGCCCTGGGGGGCGTGGATTTTAGGTTCATGGCCGGCCCCGGTGCGATCGATCTGGGAATCCGCGGCACTTATGATTTCGAAACAAGCGCGTGGAGTGTCGGATTTGCAATCGGTTATAAATTCGGGTTTCTTGGCAGAGCCAAAAAAAACTAAAAGCAGCCGGCCAGGTTCTACCCTGCACCGGTAATTCTCAGTTTGAAGCGCGGAAAAAGCCTTAAACTGAGAATCGCGTTAGCTTGAATAATCCGGGGCTTTCCCCCTATACTGCTTCCATGGATTACAGGCAGGCCGGCGTTGATATTGAGGAGGGCTACCGGGCGGTAGAAAGGTACCGTGAACTGGCCGAATCGACGAGGGGCGGCGCGGTTTTGAACAGGCTTGGCAGTTTTGCCGGGATGTTCTCGCTTGGGCAATTTACCGGCGCTGCGGCGGGAAGCATGGAAGAGCCGGTGCTGGTTTCCGGGACCGACGGGGTAGGCACCAAGCTGGCTCTTGCCTTTGCACTTGGGAAATACGATACGGTGGGGATAGACCTGGTAGCCATGTGCGTAAACGACGTGATCTGCCACGGCGCAAGGCCCCTTTTTTTTCTGGACTATATTGCCTGCGGCAAGCTGGACGCCGGTGTCGCCTCGGAACTGGTGAAGGGCGTGGCCGCGGGCTGCCGGGAAACGGGAAGCGCCCTGCTCGGGGGAGAGACCGCGGAGATGCCCGGTTTCTACGATCCGGGAAAGTACGATATGGCGGGCTTTTCCGTGGGCATTGTTGACCGGAAAAAGATCATTGACGGGGCGAAAATCCAGAAAGGGGACGCGCTTGTAGGCGTCGCCTCGTCCGGGGCGCACTCCAACGGATTCAGTCTGATACGGAAAGTGATTCCCTGCATGGACGAGGACTTTGGAGGTATGCCGGTCGGCCGCGCCCTGCTGGAACCTACGCGGCTCTACGCCAGGCCTGTCATGGGCCTCCTGGAACGCGTTGAGATTCACGGCATGGCGCACATTACCGGCGGCGGTTTTTACGAAAATATCCCCCGGCTATTCCCGGCGCGGCCCGCCCCGGCTTTTAGCGCGGTCATTAAAAGCAGTAGCTGGCGCATTCCGCCTGTTTTTGCCCGTATCGCGGCGGGCGTTGCCGGAACCGGCCTTTCCGGAGCCGAGGCCCAGGAAAAAGGGGCCGCCCTGCTCGAAAGCGACGCCGCGCTGCGGAAACTTATGTTTAACACCTTTAATATGGGAATTGGTTTTGTAATCGCGCTGCCGCCGGCCGACAGTAAAACCGCCGTTGAGTATCTTGACGGCCTGGGTTTTCCGGCCTGGGAGATCGGCAGGGCGGAAGAGGCCCCGGCGGGCGCGGAGGCGCTGCGCTTTGTGTGAGTCCTTCCCTGCCGGTGGCGCGGCCGGCCCGCTGCGGATAATGGCCCTGGTATCCGGGAGCGGGACCAATCTCCAGGCCCTTATCGACGCGGAAAAGGCCGGCTGTTTTTGTACGCCCGCGGGGGCAGGAACGCTGTCGCTGGTGGTCTCCGACAGGCCGGGAGTCTATGCCCTGGAACGGGCAAGGGCCGCGGGGATATTGTTTCTGGTTGAAGCGCCTTTTCCGGACGCGCCTGGGGCCGGAAAACGGCGGGAACTTTCGGACCGCCTGCTGGGGAGGGCCCGGGAAAAGGGCATTGGCCTTATCATCCTGGCGGGCTTTCTTTCCATTCTGGAAGGAAAAATTGTGGACGAATACGCGGGGCGTATCATCAACCTGCACCCCGCGCTGCTCCCGAAATACGGCGGCGAGGGGATGTACGGCCTGCGGGTGCACCGGGCCGCGCTTGCCGCCGGGGAAGCCGAGTCAGGCTGCACGGTGCATCTGGCGGACGCGGGAACGGATACCGGCCCCATACTGCTACAGAGGCGGGTTCCGGTCCTGGGAGGCGACACGGCGGAAACCCTGGCGGAGCGCGTACACCGCGAAGAGCATATTGCCATTGTAGAGGCAACGGTGTTAATGGTACAACGTTTATGCGGGACGGATAGTATCTCTGCGCTTGATAAAACCGCGGCGGGTTAGGCGGAGTCCTCTGCGCCCCGGCGCATGGCAGGGGGGTAGGCCGGGACCGTGGCCCGGCCGCAGGGGGGCCGGACAGCGGCCTCTTGCACGGCGGCCTTGCCCGGTAACAGGCCCCCTTTAATAATTATTCCGGCGTAACATAAATTAAATTAGGAGAAGGATGATGAAAAAAAAGGCGCTTATAAGTGTTTATGATAAGGAGGGGATTGCGGCTCTTGCCGCGTTTCTGTCCGGGGCCGGCTGGGAACTTGTTTCTACCGGGGGGACTTCCAGTTATCTTAAAGGAGAGGGGCTTCCGGTTACCGATGTTTCCGGGATTACCGGCTTTCCCGAATGCCTTGACGGAAGGGTAAAAACCCTGCACCCGGCTGTCCACGCGGGGATTCTGGCGCGCCGGGATACGCCCGCCCACATGGAGACTCTGGAAAAGCTTGGGCTTGGTACCGTAGATTTGGTGTGCGTCAATCTCTACCCGTTTTTTGAAAAGGTCCGGGAGGGGCTTGGACAGGAAGAAACTATCGAGTTTATCGATATAGGCGGCCCCGCAATGCTCCGCTCCGCGTCGAAAAACTACCGCGATGTAATAGTGCTGACCGATCCGGCGGATTATCCCGAACTGATAGAGGCCCTTAAAGCCGGAGACGCGCCTCCCGGCCTGCGGAAAAAACTTGCGGGAAAAGTGTTTAACCTTACTTCCGCTTACGACGCGGCAATCGCGCGTTATTTATTGGAAGAAGACTTCCCCTCCTATTACCCGGTCTCTGTAAAAAAAGCGCAATCCCTGCGTTACGGCGAGAACAGCCACCAGGGTGCGGCCCTCTACCTGAACACGGACAGGCCCGGGGTTCTCTCTTCCATCGAACAGCTCGGCGGCAAGGAACTTTCCTACAACAATATCCGGGACATGGATCTGGCCTGGAAGGCGGTCTGCGCTTACGGGCTTCCCGCCGGCAGGACGGCCCCTCAGGGCGAGGCGGAAGCGGAGGCGCTGGGCCTTTCCCGCGGAAGCGGCGCCGGGGCGGCCTGCGTTGCCGTAAAGCACAACACCCCCTGCGGCATCGGCCTAGGCGCGACTCTGGGCGAGGCGTATGACAAAGCCTACGCCTGCGACCCGGTCTCTATTTTCGGCGGCATAGTCGCCAGTAATACTGTCGTCGATCCCGGTACCGCCCTGAAGCTGGCCGAACTTTTTCTTGAGATAGTCATAGCCCCGGGCTTTGATCCCCGGGCGCTTGAAATACTCAGGAAAAAGAAGGGGCTGAGAATTATCCGGTCGGAAAAGGCGCCTTGCGAAAAACAGGAGTACGTTGCCGTAGACGGCGGGCTGCTGGCCCAGGAGGCCGACCGCGGACTCCTTGAAAAATGGGAAACTGTTACAAAAGCCGTTCCCGCGCCCGGTGATATTCCTGAAATGCTGTTCGGCATGAGGGCCGTAAGCTATGTTAAATCCAACGCCGTTGTAGTGGTAAAGAACCTGGCCGCCGTCGGCATAGGCGGCGGGGAAACCAACCGCATTTGGGCCGCCGAACTCGCCCTGGGCCGCGCCGCGAAAAATATCGCCGCCCTTGCGGAAGCGGGGAAAGACGACGGCAGCGCGGCCCGGGTACTCGCCTCGGACGCCTTCTTCCCCTTCCCCGATGTTGTGGAGGCGGCGTCAAAGGCCGGCATAAAAACTATCGTCCAGCCGGGCGGCTCCCTGAACGACAAGGCCTCCGTAGAAACAGCCGACCGCCTGGGTATCGCCATGGTCCTTACCGGAACGCGGCACTTTAAGCATTAGGCCTGTTATTCCGGAACATAGAGAAATAATGCTGAATATGAAAAAGCCGCCCTATACCCTTGTTTTCGAAGACCAGCGCCTTATCGCGGTAAACAAAGTTTCGGGCCTGTCCGTGGGGGGGGACCGCTGGGACGAGGGGCAGGAACGCCTGGACAGGCTGCTTGAAAAGGAGGGCGGCGTCAAAGTCTTTACCGTGCACCGTATCGACAAGGATACTTCGGGCCTTGTCCTCTTTGCCAAAGATGAAACAGCGCACCGGGAACTTTCCCTTGCCTTTGAAAAACGCCTGGTAAAAAAAGAATACCTTGCCGTGGTCCACGGCCGCCCCGCCTGGTCCGAAAACGCCTGCGATCTGCCCCTGGTTCCTGACGGCGACAAAATGCACCGTACCATAATCGACAAATACCGGGGCAGAAGTTCCCTTACCCGTTTCCGCCTCCTCCTTTCCGCGGGAAACTACAGCCTCCTTGAAGCCCGGCCCGAAACCGGGCGGACCCACCAGATCCGCGTCCACCTTGCGGCCCTTGGCTGCCCGGTCGTGTGCGATCCCCTCTACGGCCGGTCCGCCGGGCGCAGCGTTGAAAGGGGGGTCTTTCTGTCGTCGTTCAAAAGAGGCTGGCGGGGGGATTCCCTGGAGGAAAAACCCCTGCTTAAGCGCCTGGGCCTTCACGCGTCCGGCCTTGCCTTCAGCGTAAACGGGACGGAATTAGCGCTGCGGGCCCCTCTGTGCCGGGACCTGGACGCGCTTATCAGCCAGATGAAGAAAAACGCCGCCGGCAGGCAGTTTTAACCGGGATTACGCGAGCAGCCTGTTGCACTTGTGGATTTTTTGCATATTCATGCAAAAAATCCCGATTATCGGGGCTGCTTTGGCAGTTTGCATGGTATAAAAATTCACTTTTGTGAATTTTTATACGATTTTGCGCTGAAGCGCAACAAACTGCTAGGCGGGCGCCCAGCCGTACACCTGCCTGAAATTCCGGTCAAGCGCCGCTTCAAGCTCGGCGCTGTCCCCGCCGGGGCTGCCCGCTTCCCGGCGCAGGGCGGCCGCGCCCGCGATAATCGCGGGAAGATCCGCCCAGGAGGAGAAGGGCCTTCCCCGGGGCGGCTGGTAAGGCGCGTCCGTTTCAGTTAAGAGCCTTTCCGGGGGGAGCCGGGCGCAGGATTCCATGGCGGCCTTGTGGTTCAGGAGGACGGCGTTTCCAAAGGAAAAGTACGCGTTGATCCCCCGCCCGAGCAGGGATTTCCCTTCGGCAAAGGTGCCGGAATAAGAATGAAACACTACCGCGGGAAGGGCTTTTAATTCCTTTGAATAGGAAAAGACCTTGTGCATGGCGCGCCTTATATGGAGTACAACGGGAAGATCCCGCCTAAGGGCGACGTTCAGATGGCGGCGGAACAGTTCTTCCTGCTCATCTTCCGTGTCCCGGTAGGCTTTGCTGTAAAGATCGAAGCCTGTCTCGCCGACCGCGGAAAGCCGCTTTTCAGCGGCAAGGGTTTCCAGCGTTACAAGCAGTTCCGCTGTTTCCCAGCGCGGCGCGGGCCCCCCTTCCCCGCCGCAGGCGGCGGGGAACTGCGGGTGAACGGCGAAACAGAGCGCCAAAGGCGCCGCGCCGTCCCGCGCCGCTTCCAGGGCAAGGTTTTCCTGGGCTTCGAACTCTTCAAGATTCCAGGCGCTTGCCGCGCAGGAAACGCCGAGGCGGCGGCGCTCCGCTTCGGCTCCGGGACAGCGTTCAAGGAGGTCGCAGGGGTGCGCGTGCGCGTCGGAGGCCACGGCTAGTCCCACTCCCCCACAAAGAGGATTTCCGGCTCAAGGTCAAAGCCCAGGGAGGCGCGTACTTTTTCCGTTACCGCGTTTACCAGAGCGCGTATGTCGCGGGCGGCGGCGTTCCCGGTATTGATAATAAGATTCCCGTGCCAGGGGGCTACCGCCGCGCCCCCGGCGCTGAAACCCAAAAGCCCCAGCTCGTCTATGAGTTTCCCCGTAGGCTTTCCGAACGCGCGGTTGTTCTTGAACGCCGAACCTGCGGACGGCGCGCGGTAATGGCCTTTCCCCGCGCGGTCTTTTCGCAGTTTTTCCGCTTCCCGCCGGATTTCTTCCGGTTCTTTTTCGTACACCCTGAATTTTGCCGACAGTATTACTGCTTCCTGGTTTTGAAAGGGGCTTTTCTTGTAGGAAAAATCCCCTTCCCGGTACGGGATTGTCAAACGCCCGCCTGATACGCCGGTTATTTCTGTTTCGACAAGCGTATCGGAAATTGATTTTTCCATGCACCGGGCGTTCATCCAGACCGCGCCGCCCAAAGTGCCGGGCATCCCGGAAAGGAATTCCAGCCCTCCCCTCCCCTGCCCTGCCGCCGCGTCGACCAGCGCGTCCATGGTTGTCCCGGCCCTTACCGTAACGGCGGCGTCTCCGCCCGCCCCCTGGAATTCCCAGCCGGTCCAGGCCCCGGTATCCAGCACGGCCCCCCTTATGCCGAGGTCGGAAACTACGATATTGGCGCCGCCCCCAAGGACAAATACCGGGACGCCTTCTTCCCGGGCCAGGGCCAGGAGCGCCCCGGCGCATTCGGGAAAACACGCGGGATCGGGGCGCATCCAGAGGTCCGCGGGGCCTCCTACCTTAAAGGTAGTGTGGGTAGCCATGGGTTCGGCGAAACGGAATTCCCCGGAAAAGCCGGGCTCGCGGGAAATTTTTTCCATAAGGCGGCGGAATACGGAAATATCGGCCATTCTTTAAGTATAGACGAAACACGGCGCTTGATCTCCGTCCCTGTCCCGGCTTATTCTTAATTATGGCGATAAACTTTCTGCCCCTTTGGGAAAACCACTCCGGCATTATACTGGGCCTGGTTAGGAATATTGTTGTCTCCCTGATCATCGTGGCCGCAGGCACCATTACAACCAGGATTACCGGCAAACTGCTTAAAAAGGCTACTGCCGGCGGCCTTTTGATAGACGAGACGGTGACACGGATACTCCGCCGGACGGTCCGGTACGGAATCTTCGTCATCTGCGTCATTATGATCCTCAATACATTCGGGATCAATACCACGAGCCTCCTGGCGGTGCTGGGCGCGGCGGGCGTGGCTGTGGGGCTCGCGCTGAAGGACACGCTGGGAAATATCGCCGCCGGGATCATCCTCCTCATTTTGGGGAGCTACCGCCGGGGGGAATACATCGAGTTCGATGCCTACAGCGGGACAGTAAAGGATATGAACCTTTTTACCACGACCCTGGAAACCCCGGACGGGCTCTTTATTTCCGCGCCCAATTCAAGCATCTGGGGGACGCCGCTTAAAAACTATTCCCGTTACGGCAAACGCCGCATGGAGCTTTCCGTGGGCATCTCGTATTCGGATTCTATCGACACCGCTTTCCGGGTAATGCGGGATATAGCCGGGGCCGAAACCCGTTTCCTGAAAGACCCCGCGCCCCAGGTCCTCCTCCAGTCCCTGGGGGACAGTTCCGTAAATATCGCGCTCCGCGCCTGGGCTTCTACCGATGTCTACTGGGATATTTACTGGGACCAGATAAAGAATCTCAAACTGAAGATTGAGGAAGCGGGGCTGCATATACCGTTCCCGCAGAGGGATATGCACATTATCGCGGATCAGGGGAAGGGGATAAAAACGCCCGGAAATAATGCCCCGGATGCCCCGGCCTAAGGGCGCTTGTTACAGCGCCGCCTACAGCACCGATTTTTTCTCGATAAAGGCCCGGTATTTATCCAGATCGCTCTTGAATGCGATAATGCGGTTCTCCGGGTCTTTCTCTGACTTTGCCGACGCCTCGGCGGCTTCCAGCAGGATACGCTCCCCCTTGACAAAACGCCCCAGCCTGGAACTTATGCCTATAGCCAGGCCCTGGGTAAAAGTGGTCGGAATCCTGATACGGAATTCTGTGATCTTTTTTATCCCGTCATTGAGGTTTGTGCCGG
>JAIRYB010000198.1 GCA_031267955.1 Spirochaetaceae bacterium
TCGGCGTATTGGGTGATCGTGTTTACCAGACCCCCCACCTGGCCCAGGTTAAGCTCGAATTCCTGGCGGACCGGGGCGCCGTCCGCGCCGGGGGTAGCGGGCTGCACGTCAAAGGCGACCTGCATGATCACCGCCCCCTCTTCCGGCGAGGCATTGCCCGCCGCGTCAACAACGCCGGCAAGGTTCCCCAGGTTGGAAAAGTTTACCGTAAAGGTATTACCGTCGCCGGCCGCCGGGGCCGCATCGCCCAGCCCCACCGTGGCGTTGGTAGGATCGGCGTTCTCCGGGTCAACAGCAACCGTGGCGGTCCACGCGTTCTGTTCCCCCGGTATCCGGCTGAATTCCACCCTCAGGGTGTGGTCCAGGCCGAAACTGTCGTAAACCTTGATCTCGGTACCCCAGGTGCCTTCGATAATTTCGGCCTGGTTTGCCCCTTCCGCGATGAACGGGGTGCGCTTGTCAAGGTTGCAGGCAAAATTTACCGAAGTAGTAGCCCGGGCGGCGTCCTTTCCCCCTATGGGGATGACGAGGTTCTCGATTTCCCGGGAGGTATCCATCACCTGGACTCCGTCAAGTTCCCGGGCCATCCAGCCCTGGACCTTCATGCCGTTGCCGGGGTTCACAAAGACGCCGTCCCGGTCAACAGTAAAATCGCCGGCCCTGGTGTAGAAAACCTTCTCGCCCTCTTTTAGGATAAAGAAGCCGGTACCGGAAATGGCCAGGTCCGTCCCGACCGCGGTAGTCTGGAGCGATCCCTGGGTGTGGATCGTGTCGATGGACGCGATGGACATCCCCAGGCCCACCTCTTTCGGGTTTATGCCGCCCACTTCTTCCTGGGGCCTTGCCGCCGCGCTGAGCTGCTGGTAGAGCATGTCCTGAAAGCTCACCCTTCCCCTTTTAAAGCCCGTGGTGTTAATATTGGATATGTTATTGCCAATCACATCCATTCTGGTCTGGTGATTCTGTAACCCGGAAACGCCCGAGTATAATGATCGCATCATGGCACTTACCCCTTATTTCTCAACCGTATTGGACGGCGAATCGTCGAAAACCTTGACTACCTGTTCCCAGGAATAGTAGCCGCCGTTCACCAGAATCTGCGGGGCGCCGCCGCCCCGGGCAACGGCTTTCACGGTACCCTGGACCATGTCCTCTCCCTCGTAGAGTTCCACGGATCTCCCCAGCGCCGATGTCGCCTCGTTGCCGGCAAGCATATCCGTAAGCCGCGCGAAATCACTGGCCATGCTTGTCATCTGATCCAGTGTCGAAAACTGGGCCATCTGCGCGATAAATTCCTTGTCTTCCATCGGGGCGGTGGGGTCCTGGTAGCTTAGCTGCGTGATCAAAAGCTTTAAAAAATCATCTTTTCCAAGATTCTGCTGGGGGTTTTTCCCCTGGTTTATTTTACTGTTGTGTTCTTTTACCGTCTGGGTCAGATCCAGCATATCCTGGGCGCTTAAAACCGATTGCAATGCCATTTTTTCCTCTTTTTCGGGCAGCCCGGCATAGCCCGGCCGCCGCATTAAATTCCTTTTTTTAACGGCGCGCTTTACGCCAGCACGTTAACCTGCTGTTCCGCGCCGGAAAGCCAGTACGCCCCGGAACCGTCTTCCAGGGCCCCGGACGCGGCGTCGTAAGACTGCGCGGCAGGCCGTTCGGAAAAGAAGGGGCCCGCTTCCCCGTTCTCCCACTGCCCTTCCGCGCCGCCCCGCCCGCCGCCTGAAGCGACGGACATCTCCAGGGAAGCCCCTTCAAAACCGGAATCCACAAAGGCCTGTTCCAGCGAGCGAAGCTCCTGCTCAAACGCGCGCAGGGCCTCGCTGCTTTCCACAACGATTCGCCCCACTACTTTGTTTTCGGACATTTCCAGGCGTATCTTTACATTTCCCAGATGTTCCGGCCTCAGGGACAGCCTGATAAGCCCTTCCCCGCCGTTCTTAAGGACAAGCGAAGCGTGGCGCACAATATCGCCATTCAGGTTTTCATGCAGTTCCCGGGCAAGGGATTCGCGGAACGAAATCCTGCCCCGGATTTCCCGGTTATAACCCACTTCGGCCTGGCTGCGCGCCTGGGACTTAAGATCGACAATAATTTCCTGTTCCTGCCCGTGGTCCGGCGGGCCGTTGTTTTCGGCGTCCCCTTTTTCGGCCCCGGCAGCGCCGTCGATAGAACGGTCGATCCTGGGCGTAGTGCGGAAATCCCTCAGTTCCAGGTTAAGGCGGTCCTTCCGGCGCTCGCCCTTCCTGGCCTCTCCCGGCTCTTCCCTGCCCCCCTTCTCCGGGCGCTCGGGCGACAGGGACTTTTGCTGCCTGGGCAGGGCGGCCAGTTCCGCCGCCGCGTCCTCCAAGCCGGCCCCGGCGGCTGTTTCCGTGTTTGCCGGTTCCGCAGCCCGCGCCGCCCGCATCCTATCCGCGGCAAGCCCGGCTGTTTCCTCCGGGCCAGGCCCCGCGCCGGACTCCCCGGCCGCCGCCATATCCGTTTCCCCGGACGCGCCTTCGCGGGAAGCCTCCCGGACAGCAGGGGAAGAATCCGCCCCGTCCGGTTTTTCCGTATTTTCAGCTTTCGCGGGCGCTTCGGAACGGGCCGGGCGGGAACCGTCCCTGTAACCGGCAAGGCCGCTGACCTTGCCGGTATCTTCGGCCACATCCGATTCCGCGGCAAGGACAGCGCCTGTATTCGCGCCCGGCTCTGTGTCCGCGGGAACCCCTTCCCCAAAGCCCGGAATTTCCTCAAAGCCCTCTCCGGGCGCGCCGGTTTTTTCCCGGCCCTGTTTTGCCCGGGCCGGGGCGTCTTCCGTATTTTCCGCGCTTTCGGCTGTTTCCGCCCCCCGGCCTTTGAGCGCCGGACCAGCGGGGCGTGTTTCCGCGTTTTTTTCGACAAAACCATCCGCGGCCACTTCTTCCGGCCGGATTCCCGCCCCGCCGTCAGGCCCGGGAGAATCCGCCTCCCCGGATACCGGGACGGATTCAGGGGGCAGGTCCGCATCGGGAGAAAACGGCCGGGCTGTATCCGGAAGGCGGCCGCCGTAAAGCCGGTCCGCTTCGCCGGACGGGGAAAAAGGCGCGCTTTCAGGCGGTACAAAGGCGGTTTCAACGCCGGGCTGGGCCGCCATATCAAGCAGGGCGGCAAAACGCCCGGCAAATTCAGGCGCTTCCCGCGCGCCGGGGCCGGATAGAATACCCTGGCTGGAAAGATTCAGGGGCGCGCCTGGAAAGAGCCCGCTTTGAAAAGGTTCATTTTGAATTTGGGGGGATAACTGCGTCAATCCCGGCCTCCTCGTTGTTTGGGGACGATCCGCTTGTCCCCGGCTCAGGAAACCGGCATTCCCGCGTCTGAAGGCGCGGCAAACTGCTAATTCGATCCCGGTGGCTTCACAAGCATCTTGCGCTGGAGTTCGGCTACCCGTTCAGCGGGCATCAGGGACATCCAGTAGGGAACCAGGGAATTGGCCCCTTCGCGCCGGGCGATTTCGTCGGTCATCCTGAGTACGTCGATAGCGTCCTGGTCTTCCATCGCATTGATGATCCCCACCGCCGCTTCCGGGGGCATCCCGGTAAGCTGGCGGGCATTCTGCTCGACGATCCTCTCTTTAGTTTCGGCGTCTTCGATCCTCTGGTTAAAGGAATTCTCCTGATCTTCCAGCGCTTTTTGCCTGAGTTCAAGCTCCTGGGCCATCTGCTCAATCTCGCCCCTGCGGCTCTCCAGGTCCTGCTCCAGCCTGTCCATCTCCTGCTCGCGCAGGGCCTCGGCCTCAAGGCGGACAGCCAGCCGTTCCGCGTCCAGGGAGAGGACATCGTCTTCCTGAAGCGGTTCCTGGGTCCGGCCCTCCCGCCCGATAAACCGGTAAAAGGGGGCCAAAACCGTCTTGGCGTCAATAAGGTTAATATAATCAAACCAGATAACGCCCCCCGCCGCCATTACCAAAATAAGGACGAGGAGGACAATTATCCTGGGTATTATATGGGCGCTTCCGTAACCAGCCATAACACTCCCTGATTCCAATTATTCCATCTTATCCGAATATCGGTCAAGTAAGCGGCCGGAACCAGCGCTAATTCCGAATTCCAGCGGTTTTTCCGTATAATCCGGGGGCATTTCCGGCCGGGGGCCTGCGGATCTTAAAGATCGGCCGCTTCGTGAAAATGCCCGATCCGGCGTATCTTCTGGTTGCGGTAACGTACCAGGACCGCCGGGTTTCGCCGGGCAAGGCCGTCTATTTCTTTTACAAGAAGTTCCTTGAGGGTTTTGGCCATGCCATCCGGGTCTTCGTGCGCGCCGCCGCCGCTTTCGCCGATGATGCCGTTCACTACTTTGAATTCCAGAAGGTCGGCGCTGGTGATACGCAGCATTGCCGCGGCGTCCCTGGCCCTGGCGGCGTCCCTCAGCAAAAGCGACGCGCCCCCTTCGGGGCTGATCACGCTGTAGATTGAGTTTTCCAGCAGGTAGATCTTGTCCCCGACGCAGAGGCCCAGGGCGCCGCCCGAGCCGCCCTCGCCGATGATGACGCACACTATCGGCGTCCTTAGCTGGCTGAAATCCCGGAGGTTCCGGGCTATGGCCTCCCCTATGCCCCGTTCCTCCGCGCCTATGCCCGGATACGCGCCGGCGGTATCGACAAAAGTGACGATGGGCCGGCGGAATTTTTCCGCCTGTCTTGCCAGGCGCAGGGCTTTGCGGTAGCCTTCCGGATTCGCCATGCCGTGGTTGCGGCGCAGGTTATCCTTGAGGGTCCGGCCTTTCTGGTTCCCCAGGACAGTCACCGGCCGCCCGGCGAGAAAGCCGATACCGCCCACAATGGCAGGATCGTCGCCAAAACAGCGGTCCCCGTGAAGCTCGACAAAATTATCGAAGACCTTTTCGATGTAGTCCAGCGCGTAGGGGCGCTCCGGGTGGCGGGCAAGCTCTACCCGTTTCCAGGTTTTCGCGGCCCGGGAACCCGCCTGTATCTTCGCCTCAAGGCGGGCCAGCTCCTCGCCGGCGCCTATCCCCGATTCTTCAACAAGCCGGCGCAGTTCCTGTATTTTTTCTTCCAGCCCCGTTGTTTTCATAATTTCAAGATTCCCCTTTTCCCGGCTTTGCCGCGGCAGCGGGGAAAGATCTGTGCAGATCGACAAGGCCGGCGATGACGCGCCGCTGTTCCCGGCGGGGAACGATAAGGTCTACAAAGCCCTTTTCAAGCTGGAACTCGGCGCGCTGGAAGCCTTCGGGGAGGGTTTGGCGTATGGTGCCTTCTATGACCCGCGGCCCGGCAAAGCCGATGAGCGCGCCCGGTTCGGCCATGGCGACATCGGCGAGCATGGCGAAGGAGGCGGTGACGCCGCCCGTGGTCGGATCGCAGAGGACGATGAAAAAGGGGATGACCGCCTTGTCCAGTTCGGCGGCGGCGCTGGAAGTTTTCGCCATCTGCATAAGGGAGAATATCCCCTCCTGCATACGGGCGCCGCCCGATGTTGTGTAGATAAGGACCGGGAGTTTTTTTTCCGCGCCTTTGAGCAGGGCGCGGTTTACCTTTTCCCCCACTACGGAGCCCATCGAACCCCCCATAAAATTGAAGGACATCAGGCCCAGGATTAGGGGCCTTCCCTCTATGGTACAGAAGCCGGTAATCACCGCGTCTTTCACGCGGGCCCTAGCTTCCGCCTCCGACAGTTTTTCCTCGTAGCCCGCAAGGTCGATGGGGTTAAGGGAACGGAGGTTCGCGGAAAATTCGCGGAAGCTTCCCGGATCGGCGATATACTTAAGCCTTTCGGCCGGCTCCATACGGTAGTAAAAGCCGCAGGAAGGACAGGTCTTGAGCGCGGCGTCAATTTCTTCCAGGCTGTACTTCGCCCCGCATGAAGGGCAGCCGGGAACCGCGTCCGCCGCTGTTTGATTTATTGCCGTTTGATTTATTGGTGTTTCGTTTAACGCAGTTTTACTGTCAGAAGACATTTTCAGCCTCCCCGTTTATCTCTTCGTAGTAATGGGTTCCGAACCGGCCGGAACGGAATTTAGGATCGCGCATGACCAGCTTCTGTCGCTCCCTGTTGGTTCTGATTCCTTCGATAACCAGCTCGTCCAGGGCCCGGCTCATTTTAGCAATGGCGCGATCGCGGGTACTGTCGTGGACGATGAGTTTGGCAACCATGGAATCGTAAAAAGGCGGCACGCTACAGCCCTGGTAGAGGAAGCTGTCAAAACGGACCCCCGGGCCGCCGGGAATTTCCAGGCGGGTGATCTTTCCCGGGGACAGCGCGTTGATACGGCACTCAATGGCCCAGCCGTCCAGGGATACCTTGTCAGGCTCAAGCTCCATGCGGCCGGCTGTGCAGGCGAGAATCTGCTCGCGGACAATGTCCGTCCCGGTGACAAATTCGCTTACCGGGTGTTCTACCTGGAGCCGGGCGTTTACCTCCATAAAATAGAAGTTTTCCCCTTCTACAAGGAATTCGATGGTACCCGCCCCGGTATACCCAAGTTCGCGGAATAGATTTACCGCCCCTTCCGCCATGCGGGAGCGCATCGTTTCCGTTACCCCCGGCGAAGGGCTTTCCTCGATAAGTTTCTGGTGGTTCTGCTGCACGGAACAGTCCCGCTCGCCCAAAACAGCGACGCTGTTCTTGTCCGCGAGTATCTGGAGTTCCACATGCCGGGGGTTTTCAAGATAGCGCTCGATAAAAACCGTATTGTCGGCAAAATTCGCCTCTGCCTCGGAGCGGGCCAGGGCGAAATTTCCCGCCAGTTCCTCCGCCCGCCGGACAACGCGCATACCCTTGCCGCCGCCGCCCGCCGCCGCCTTGATGATCACCGGGAAGCCGAGTTCCCGCGCCGCCTTAGCCGCGGCCTCCTCCGAATCCACCGCCCCGGCGCTGCCCGGCGTAACGGGAAGGCCGAAACGCCGCGCCGTATCCCGCGCAGCCACTTTGTCGCCTAAAAGCTCGATGGTTTCAGGCGCAGGGCCGATGAAGGCAAACCCCCTGTCCCGGACAAGTTTCGCAAAGGCGGCGTTCTCCGACAGGAAGCCCACCCCGGGGTGGATTGCCCCGCAGCCGGCGCCGGCTGCCGCCATGATAAGGTTATTCCGGTTAAGGTAGCTTTGGGGGGAGGGCGGCGGCCCTATGCACACCGCGTAATCGGCAAGACGCACATGGAGGCTGTCCCTGTCGGCGGTGGAGTAAACCGCCACAGTTTCTATTCCCATTTCCCGGCAGCTCCGGATGATCCTTACCGCGATCTCTGCGCGGTTGGCGATCAAAAGCCGCCGGACAGGTTCAGAGCCGCCTGACTTCAAAGAGCGCCTGCCCGTATTCCACAAGGTCCCCGCTGCGGGCCTTTACCGCGAGTATCTCGCAATCGAACTCGGCCCCGAGATGGTTCATCATCTTCATGGCTTCCAGAATGCAGAGGGTATCCCCGGCCTTAACCCTGTCGCCGGGCTTGGCAAAGGCCGGAGCGTCCGGCCCCGGCGCATCGTAAAACGTCGCCACAATAGGGCTGGCGACAGTTTCCCCCCCGAAACTTTCCGGGAACGCGGCGCGGCCATCTTCTGCCGGCAGGCGCGCCGTCGCGGGCAGATCCGCCGCCGCCTGGATCTGCGGCGCCGGCGCTATCGCGGCCCTTACCGCCGCGTCCTTGCGGAAAACTACGCGCTGCGGGCCGTCCTGTATATCAAGCTCGGCGATATCCGCAGCGGAAAAAACGTCCAGTAATTTTAAAATAGATTCATCGTTCATACAATTACAAATTTTCCTTAAATTCCCAAAGGGTCCGCATCCTCGTCGTAATTTATCCCCGGAACATCAAAACCGTGGGCTTCAAGAAAATCGTGCTTAAAGCCCGCAATATCGCTTACTTCAAATATATTCGCCTCGGTAGCTTTTTTCATCCGTTCTATAGTTTCCTTCTGCACATCTTCCCGCATTTCCAGATCGTCGATGCGTATGCGGCCCTCGCCGTCCACCGGCACCTTTGCCGGATCGCCTGAAGCCCCGGCGGTGTAGAGCCTGTCTTTAAAGAGCCGGGCGATCTGTTCGACGCAGCCTTCGTGGAGGCCCTTTTCCTTCATTACCTTGAAAAGGCAGGAAACGTAAAAGTGGATGATGGGGATTACCGCGCTTGCCCGCGTGACGAGCGCCTTGTTCACCGACACCCAGGCGCGCCGCGCCGTATTGCCGCCCGCCAGGAATTTGGCGTTGATGGCCTTCCCGGCCCGTTCCAGGTCTTCCTTGGCCCGGCCGATGGTGCCGTTTTTGTAGATGGCCCAGGAAAGTTCCGGGCCGATGTAGGTATAGGCCACGGTCCTGGCATTCGGGGAGAGGACGCCCTCCCTGTCCAGCGCGTCGATCCAGAGTTCCCAGTCCTCGCCGCCCATCACCTTGATCGTGGCGGCAATTTCCCCGGCAGTGGCCGGCTCGGCCCGGGCCTCGGACAGTTTCCCGGTGAGCATGTCCGCCGTGATCCCCGAATAGGCTTCCCCTACCGGCTTGATCACCGACTTGTACATTACCCCGTCTTTGGGGTCCGTCCTGACCGGGGAGGCCAGGGAATAAACCACCAGGTCCGCCTGGGCCGGCACCCCCGCTTCGGCGGCCGTTTCGCGGATCGCCTGCACGGCCCGGGCCTTCATTCCGTCCGAAAAGGCGTCGCCGTCCAGGGTTTTATAGGGAAGGCCGGCCGCCGCGGCTTCGGCATTGAAGGCCGCGTTGTTGTACCAGCCCGGAGTCCCGGTTTTTGTGGCGGAAGCGGCCTTTTCAAAAGAAATGCCCACCGTGGCCGCGCCGTAGCCAAAGGCTGAAACGACGCGGCTCGCCAGCCCGTAGCCTGTGGAACAGCCTATTACCAGGACCAGTTTCGGCGCGCCCTCCACAGCCTTGCCGGCCAGTGCTTTCCTTGCGTAGTCAATTTCGCCCCGCACCACCTTCGCGCAGCCCCCGGGGTGGCAGTTGAGGCAGATATTATTGCGGATCATGGGTTTCAGGATCATACACACTCCATTATGACAAAATATTAAAAAGTGTCATTATAAAAATATAGCCCTTTTACGGGAAATGTCAATAGAGAGATCCGGTATTCCCTTGACGCGTTTCTCCGGATGCTATACCGTAAAGATGAGGATACGAAACAAGTGAAGATGCTGTAAAACAAAAGGGACGGACTTCCATTCGCGCGGCGCTCCCTTTGTTTGTCATTTCCGGTAAAAATCTGCTGCCCGGAAATTGCCGCAGGGGATTTACAGTCCCGGGAACCTGCCGGTTCCGTGCGGAGGCTTTATGGCTCATCTTTTTTTATCCTTTAATTCCGTTGAATTTTCCTACCCTTCCTCTGTTTTCCCGGTGCTGAAAAATACCAGTTTTGAGATTGGCACGGGCTGGACCGGCATTACCGGGGAAAACGGCTCGGGCAAGACTACCCTGCTCCTCCTCGCCGCGGGGCTTTTAAAGCCCGCCGCGGGAAGCGTCCGGGGGTTTGACAACAGCCTCTACTGCCCGCAGCGTACCGAGGAGATCCCTGAATCCTGGGAAGATATTTTTTCCGCGGGCAGCGGGGCGGGCCGCCTTATGGACAGGCTCGGAATCAAGGCCGACTGGCCCTACCGCTGGGAGACTCTGAGCCACGGGGAACGCAAGCGATTCCAGCTGGCCGCGGCCCTTTGGAAGAATCCGCCCCTGCTCGCGGTGGACGAACCCACCAACCACCTTGACGCCGAAGCCGGGGCCCTGGTCCGGGACGCCCTGGCAGGGTACAGGGGGATAGGCCTTTTGGTGAGCCACGACCGGGCCTTGCTGGACAGCCTTTGCGGGAACTGCCTGTTCCTGCGGGAGGGAAGCGCGGCCCTGCGGCCCGGCTCTGTGTCCCGGGGCCTTGCTGAAGAAGATCGGGAAAAAACGGAAAAACGGGCGCTGAGGAAAAAACTCCTGGACGAGGAGGGCCGGCTTGTAAAGGCGG
>JAIRYB010000022.1 GCA_031267955.1 Spirochaetaceae bacterium
TCTTCGTCAATGGCCAATGACGCCTTGAGCTTTTCGGCGCGCCGCCCGCTCTCCCCGGCGGAGTTTTTCAGGGCCGCGGCCTGGTCCAGGAGCAGCCGGTCGGCGCTTTCAAGAATGGCCGCGTACTCGGGCTGTCCGGGCGATTCAAAAGCGAGGGCGCCGTAGCGTAAAAAAAGCGCGCGAAGCTGTTCTTCCGCCTCCGCGATATGCCGCTCCAGGGCGGGTATTTTCCTTGAAGGCCCGCCGTCCGGCGCGAAAGAAGCGGTAATGCGCCGCCGTTCTTCTTTTAAATTGGCGATTTCAGCCTGAACGGCCGAATGCGCCTCGCGGGAACGGCCGATCTCGCCCAGCGTTTCCAGGACGGAAGCGTTGCCGGGCGTCTCTTTCGGGGCTTCCTGGGCGAATTTTTCCCCGGCCGCGCTAAAAATCCGCTGCAAATTGCCTTTATTCCTGCCCAGGAAAGAACGGAGCACCATCCCCTGGGCGCCCTTGCCTATCCACGCAAAAACATTCTGGTCTTCCCTTTCGCCCAGCGTTTCTATGCGGCCCTCCAGGGACTGTATTTTCGGCAGGATCGCCTCAGCCTGGGCGCGGTAAGGCGCGGCAAATTCCCCGAACTCCGGGTCCTGCAAAACCGTCTCCCCAAGGCGGGTGCAGAGCAGGAAAATCCCCTTGCCCAGCCCGGAACTGTCCTGCTCTTTCCTGTGTATATCATCTTCAAGCTGCTTTAACCGGGCAATATCGGCCTGGGCCGCCTTGATGCTTTCCCCAGAATCGTAAATATCCTGGGTCAATAGCCGGTATTCCGGCATTTCGTCCCGCATACGGGGCAGCAAGGCTTCCCCAACCTGAATCAAAAGCGCGTCCGCCGATGCAAGCTCCGCCTTTTTCCGGTTTTCCAGGTCTTTGATTGCCCTTTTTCGCTCATCCATATAAGAAAAAGTATAGGTTATCACATTCTCCTTGACAATACGGCGAATCCCCCGCAATATGGTATAAATCATTACTATTCAGTTTAAGGAGTTCCCCCATGAGTTTTTCAAGCGATCTCATCAGAAATGTGGCCATTGCCGGTCACGGAGGCACCGGTAAAACCACTCTTTTCGAACACCTTCTCTTTGCGGGCGGGGTTATTCCCAGGGCCGAGACCGTCGAGTCCGGAAAAACCGTGGGTGACTCGGCCCCGGAAGAAATTGAGCGAAAGATCTCCGTCCACACAACCCTTGCCCATATTGAAAGGTCGGGCAAGAAGATCAATATATTCGATACCCCCGGATCATCGGACTTTATCGGGGATGTGATTCTCAGTTTCCGATCTTCGGAATTCGCCCTGCTTACGGCGGACTGCCGCTCCGGCGTCCAGATCGAGACCGTCAAGCTGTGGCGCAACCTGGAGAGTCGCGAAAAACCCAGGGGTTTTTTCATTACCCGGCTGGACGACGAGCGGGCGGATTACAACAAGGTCCTTGCCGACATAAAAGAGAAGTTCAAGGTAGAGCCGGTACCCTTCGCCCTGCCCATGGGGACCGGGGCGAATTACAAAGGGGTAGTCGACGTGCTCAATTCCAGGGCCTATTTTGTCCAGGGAGACGGTTCCGCGCCCGAAAAAGAGGGGCCCGTTCCCGCGGAATACGAGGAACCTGTCGCGGAACTCCGGGAAAAGCTGGTGGAGGCCGCCGCCGAGGGCGACGACGCCCTTATGGAAAAATACATAGAACAAGGATCCCTTGCCCCGGAAGAAATGCGCGCCGGCCTTGTCAAAGCCCTTGCGGCCGGCTCCTTTGTCCCGGCATTCGCCGGCGCGGCCCTGAAAAATTCCGGGCTGTTCCCGCTCCTGGACTTTATCGCCGAAGTATGCCCGGATCCCCGGAGCTCCAGCGATGTGGCTGTCGGCGCGGACGGCGCCCAGGCCGCCGTACCCCTTGACCCGGAAAAGCCCCTCTCAGCCCTGGTAATCAAGACCGTCTACGATCAGTTTTCCGGCAAACTGTCCTGGCTCAAGATAATTACCGGAAAACTTTCCGCGGACTCGGAAGCCAGCAATGTTTCGGAAAACAAAAAGGAACGTATCGGCAAGCTCTACGTCTGCCAGGGGAAAAAACTTGAGGAGGTAAGGGAGCTTTTTGCCGGGGACGTGGGGATCGTCGCCAAATCCGCCACGCTTAAAACCAACGACACGCTCACGGCAGGCGACTCGGGTTCCAGCTTTCTGCCCCTGCGGCTCCCCGAGCCGGTACACGCGGTGGCGGTAAACGCGGCGGCCAAAAAAGACGACGACAAGCTGGGCGAATTCCTGGTAAGGGCCGCCGAGGAAGACAGGACTTTCCGCTACAACTACAACGCGGAAACCAAGGAAACCGTTATTTCCGGCATGGGCGAGCTGCAGATCAACATCATCCTGGACAAGATACGCACCAACCAGAAGATCGAAGTAGAAACCCACGTGCCCAGGGTAGCCTACCGGGAAACCATCACCAAAAAAGCCGGGGCCGAATACACCCACAAAAAGCAGACCGGCGGCCACGGGCAGTACGGCAAAGTCGTCATGGAGATAGCCCCGCTCCCCCGGGGGGAAAACTACCAGTTCGTCAACGCGATTTTCGGCGGGGCCATCCCCAGGAACTACATCCCCGGCGTGGAAAAGGGTATTGCCGAAGGTATGGCCCGCGGTACCATGGCCCAGTACCCTGTCGTGGATGTGGAAGTGAAACTTACCGACGGCAAGTACCACCCCGTAGATTCATCGGAACTTTCCTTCAAGCTTGCCGCCCGGAACGCCTTTAGGGAATCCATGCGCCAGGCCAGCCCTACCCTTCTGGAACCCATTATGAACCTGACGGTTTTTGTGGAGGAGAAGTACCTGGGCGATGTCATGTCGGACCTTTCCGGAAAGCGGGGCAAGATACTCGGCCAGGATTCCGTGGGCGGCATCGCGGAAATCCGCGCCGAAGTTCCGCAGGCCGAATTGCTGCGCTACTCCATCGACCTCCGTTCCATAACAAGCGGCACCGGCTCTTTCGGCGTGGAGTTCGACCACTACGCGCCGATCTCAGGCCGTATCGCCGACGACGTGATCAAGGCCGCGGAAGCCTTCCGGGTAAAGGAGGAAGAGGAATAGGCGCCTTTACCCCCGCTCCGCCATGGGCCGGTAGGGAAGGCGTTCCTGGACGCACTTATAGGCCGGGCGTATGATCCGGCCCCCTGAGATAATCTCCTCCATGCGGTGGGCGCACCAGCCCGCGACCCGGCTTGTGGCAAAGACGGGGGTAAAAAGTTCGGGGGGTATCCCCAGCATCTTGTAGACAAAGCCGGAATAAAAGTCGACATTGACGCACATCGATTTATCCGAGCCTTTGATTCTTTTAAAGACTTCCGGGGCCAGGCGCTCGATAAGCCGGTAAAGGTTGAATTCTTCGGTATAGCCTTTCTCCCCGGCCAGACGGGCCGCCTTGTCCCGGAGCAGCCGGGCGCGGGGGTCGGAGACGGTGTATACCGCGTGGCCCAGGCCGTAAATCAGCCCGGAACCGTCGTACGCTTCCCCCCGCAGTATCTTTTCAAGGTAGGCGCCTACCGCGCCCTCGTCCTCGCGGTCCTCCACATGGCCCATGATGTCGTCCATCATGCCCATCATCTTGATATTGGCGCCCCCGTGCTTGAACCCCTTGAGCGAGCCTATCCCCGCGCTGATGGCGGCGTAGGTGTCGGTATCGGCGGAAGAAACCAGGTGGACCGCGAAGGTTGAGTTGTTGCCGCCCCCGTGCTCCGCGTGGAGTATCAGGGCGAGGTCCAGGATTTCCGCCTCGAGGCGGGAAAATTTCTGGTCCGGCCTGATCAGGGCAAGGAGGCTTTCGGCGCAGGAACGCCGGGTATCCGGCAGGTGTATGATAAGGCTTTCGTGGTCAAAATAATGCTTCATGGCCATGTAGGAATAGGCCACGATGGTAGGGAACCGGGCGATAAGTTCCAGGCACTGGCGCAGCACGTTTTCCGGCGCAAGATTTTCCGGGTCCGCGTCGTAGGAATAGAGGGTAAGTATCGAGCGGCCAAGCTTGTTCATCACATTGCGGGAGGGCAGCTTCATGATGCTGTCTTCCGCGAAATTCCTGGGCAGGGCCCGGTATTCCCCGAGCAGGGCGGAAAAACCGGCAAGCCGGTCCCGGCCGGGCAGGGCCCCGAACATGAGGAGGTAAACCGCCTCCTCAAAGCCGAAACGGCCTTCCCTTTCGGCGGCGGCGGCCAGGTCCTCCACATCGATTCCCCGGTAGTAGAGCTTGCCGTCAACCGCTGTCTTTTTGCCATCTTCCAGCACATAGCCGTGGACATCCCCGATACGGGTAAGGCCGACCAGCACGCCCGTGCCGTCCGCGTTGCGGAGGCCCCGCTTTACGTTGAACCGGTTATAGAGATCGGGATCGATAAAATCGTTCCGAACCACTCTTGATGAATAATCCCGCCCGTCTTCCATGCCCGCACCTTGTATAAATATTCAGAATTCATAGCATAAACTGAATATTCTTGCAACGGCGGGGATCAGCGCATGAAAGAAAGGGCCTCGGAGATATTGTAGCAAATGTCCCCGAGCTTTTCGATACGGCGCACCAAATCGATGAACAAAAGCTCGGTTTTTACATCCTCGCCGGCCTCGATGCGTTTCCGGCCCATTTTGCGGAGTTTGTCGCGGTACTTGTCGATACGGTTTTCCAGGTCTTCGGCATAGGTGGAATGTTCGGCGGAAATGGGGCGGCCCAGATGCTCCCGGACAAACGCGAGGAATTCCTCTACCAGCGTGATATAGGGGGTCAGGGCTTCAATTTCCTTTTCCTTGAAAAGAAGGCCCTTCTTTACGCTCCGCTCCAGCATCAGGCTTATGCTGTAACAGTCGTCGGTCATGTCTTCAAGATCGGCGATTATCCTCATCAAGTAGTAGACATTACGGTCTGACTGGTAACTCAGTTGGCGGCGGGTACACTCCATAAGGAAACGGGTCAGTTCTTCCCTCATTTCGTCGGCGATCTCTTCCTTCTCGCGCATTCCGGCAACGAGGGCGGCCACCGCCTCTTCCCCGTTGGCAGGGTCCCTGAAAATACCGAGGGCCTCGCTGAACCGGGCGTACATGGACGAGGCAAGGCCGGCCATATCGCGGATTTCCTTTTCCGCGCGGACAATATTGAGTTCCGGGGTGGTGCTGTAGATGGCGGACCTGTACTCCAGCTTGTAGGGCTGCCTTTCCTCCGGCTTTCCGTCCTGGTCCTTGATAAGCAGGGTTACCAGCGCCGCGAACTGTTTGACAAAGGGCAGAAACAGCACCGTGCAGAGGACGTTAAACACCGTATGGAACATGGCCAGATGGGTGGCGATACTAAGCCCCCCGTCCCCCCCGGTAAGCGTGACGGAGGGCCCGGGGGTAAGAAAGCCGACCAGGAGGAGAAGGGGCCGCAGGAACGCCAGGGCTATCACGGACCCTATCACGTTGAACAGCACGTGCACCAGGGCGGTACGTTTCGCCGCGGTCTTCGCCCCGATAGCGGCCATAATTGCGTCGATAGTCGTGCCTATATTGGCGCCGAGAATCATCGTGGCCGAGATTTCATAGTTGACGACCCCGCCGTACGCCAGGGTTATTATGAGGGTGATTGTCGCCGCGGAAGAATGCATGAGCAGGGTGATCCCGACGCTTAACAGCAGGGCGAGGATGATCGACGCAAAGCCGAGGCTGCTGAGGTTCTGTATAAAGCCCAGGGATTCGGCGCCTATCTGGGGAAGGGCGTCGGTGAGGAACTGGAGCCCGAGGAAAATAAAGCCGAAACCCATAAAAGCCTCGCCGAGGCTCCGGTACTTCCACTTTGAGACGCTGATAAAAAAGCCTATCCCCGTGGCGGGAAGGGCCAGGTTGGAAATGTTAATTTCAAAGCCGACGAGGGAGACTATCCAGGCGGTGACGGTGGTGCCGATATTGGCGCCCATGATCACCCCGATGGACTGGGTAAGCGAGAGGAGGCCCGCGTTCACAAAGGAGACCACCATGACCGAAACCGCCGACGAGGACTGCACCAGCATGGTAACCAGGGTGCCTGTCAGAACCGCGAGGATGCGGTTGCCCGTCATAAAATTCAGTGTGCGCTGCATCCTCTCGCCGGCAGTTTGCTGGATACCGTCGCTCATGATCTTTATCCCGTACAGGAAAAGACACAAGCCGCCTACGATTTTCAGCAAGGCTTCAACAATATACATAGTAACCCCCAGTTCCCTACAGCGAATATAGTCAATTCAAAGGAATATTTCCAGTGGAAATTTGCCCAAAATCCGCACGGGCCGGAAGCGGCGCCGGAGAAGGCGCGTTATCCGCCGGCGGATTTCCGGTACGCCGCGCGGAGGCCGGCTGCAATGGTTCCATGGTTTTTTGCGAAGCAAAAACCCGAAGCGCTGGAAATGCGCCTAACTAACCAAAAAAATACACGCGTGCCCCGCCCCCCGCTCTTTGTTCCTGTATACAATTTCCCCTGTTTGCCCTACTATAACTGCCAAGGAGGAGTCCGATGAGTTACACTTTCAGCAGAGCCCTGGCGGGGATGACCGGAACGGCTACCAGGGATATTTTCAAGCTTTTGTCGCGGCCCGAGATTATTTCTTTTGCCGGGGGACTGCCGGCAAGCGACTGCCTGCCCGTGGCCCAGGTTGGGGAAATTACCGCCGAAATATTTGCGGACAAAAAAGAAGCCCTGCGTATTTTGCAGTACGGCACTACCGAGGGCTACCCGGGTTTCAGGGAGCTTCTTGGCCCGCTTTTGAAAGAAGTGGGAATCGCGGGGATGGGGCTTGACCAGCTGCTTGTCGTTTCCGGCGGCGGCCAGGGAATCGATCTTATGTGCAAGGCTTTTCTTGACGACGGGGACGCGGTGCTGGTGGAGGACCCCACTTTTCTGGGTTTTCTGGAAACCGTAAGGGCCTATAACGGAAAATCCATCGGGGTCAGGGCCGACAGCGACGGTATTGATCTTAACGATCTGGAAACGAAGATAAAACAGCACAAGCCCAGGATGCTCTACGCGATTCCCGATTTTTCCAACCCTACCGGGAAAACCTGGCCCGCGGACAGAAGGAAGGCTGTGGCGGAACTTGCGGCAAAGTACGGCTTTATGGTTATCGAGGACGATCCTTATTGCAGATTGCGTTTTTCCGGAACGCCGGTCCCTTCCATAAAAAGTTTTGATACGGACGGACGGGTGGTGTATATTTCGAGCTTTTCAAAGACTGTATCCCCGGGGCTGCGCTGCGCTTTCGCGGCGGGCAGCAGCGAGGTTATCCGCAAGCTGGCCATCGGCAAGCAGGGCGCGGACCTCCATTCGGCGAATCTTTCGCAGGCCATTGTAAAGCGCTATCTGGAGAAACAGTATTTCTACCCCAATATCGAAAAGAGCCTGCCGATCTACCGGCTGCGCAAAACCGCCATGATCGACGCGATCAGAAAGTACATGCCGTCCGAGTTTAAGTACACGAACCCCGACGGCGGCCTCTTTATCTGGGGGGAATTCGACGCGCCGGTGAACACGGTGGAAATTTTTAAGGAAGCAATCGAAAAAAACGCCGCCTATATCAACGGCACCGCGTTTTTCGCGGATTGTTCCGGGTCAAATACCCTGCGCCTTAACTATTCCAACGAAAGCCCCGAGCGTATCGAGGCGGGAATTAAAGCCCTGGGCGAAGTGTTCAAAGGCCATATCGCGCGGGGCGGGTAAGCCGCGTAAAACATGGCTTTTTTTACTTCTCTTCAAAGCGTGGCGCTGCTGCTTTCCATGGTGGCGCCGGGCTATATACTCCGGAAAACCAGCATGCTCAACTCCGGCGCGGTAGAACCCCTGGTAACGCTGCTGCTCTACGTCTGCCTCCCCTTTATGACCTTTTCCTCGATCATGAAGAAGGAGTACGAAAACGGTTTTTTGGGAACCATGGGCATAGCCCTGGCCCTCTCGTTTATCCTGCTCATCGGCATGTACTTCTTTTCGCGGATTGTTTTTTCCCGCATGAAGGAGGGCGCGGAAAAACGCATTATAGTCGCGTCGGGCTACATGAGCAACTGCGGGTTTATGGGCATCCCCCTGCTCCGTGTCCTTTTCCCCGGCGACAGCGAGCCTATTGTCTACGCCGCCATTTTTACCGCTGCGTACAATCTCCTGGCATGGACTCTGGGCATCTACGCAATCAGCGGCAGAAAAGAGTACATCGATCTGAAGCACGGTATTGCAAACCCGCCGACTCTGGTTCTGTTCATCGCCCTGCCCCTTTTTTTCCTCTCCCTGCGCCCGCCTCCTGAAGTGATGGTCATTGTGGATTTTTTGGGGGAAATGACCAGCCCCCTTTCCATGATCATCATCGGGCTGCGCCTTGCGGAAATACGGTTCAGGGATCTGTTTAATTCGCCCCTGGTCTACGCGGCCTCGGCGGCAAGGCTTGTCCTTGTACCGTTGTGTACTTTCGGCCTTCTCTTTCTGTGGCGGATCTTCCTTCCCCTTAACGAATCGCTTTTCCTGACACTCCTTGTGATCATGGCCATGCCGGTGGGTACCAACGTTGTCCTTATGGCGGAGATGTTCGGCGGAGACAAGCCAAACGCGGTAAAGTGCGTGCTTTTAAGCTCGCTGTTAAGCGTAATCACCGTCCCGCTCGTGATGCTGCTGGGCAGGGCGCTGTGATCGCGGCGAATCCCGGGCCGCATAAGCGGCGTTGCCGGATTTCCTGTTAAGAAGATTCCCGCGCGTTTATCGCGGCGGGAGGACCGCGAAACGTTTTCAGCCCCGCCGCCTGTTCCGGGAGAGGAGTATCAGGCGGAGGAAGAGGAGCATCTGGAAGCAGTGGATTTCTTGGTATAGGTGGTAGTAGAGGGGGAAATGGAGGTAAGGGAGGTGGCGGAAGTGTAGGTCTAAATGTAGTAATAATCCACCGGCATAGCCGGTGGCTTTAGGAAGCCCCCTTAAAGGGGGCCTGTAACATTTTCAGGGTAAAATTTACCGCAAGTTTTTTTTATCACCTTTTCTTAAATTCCTGAAACTCCGTAATT
>JAIRYB010000187.1 GCA_031267955.1 Spirochaetaceae bacterium
TTTGAAGCCCGTTTTGAATCAAGCCCGCCGCTTTCCCAGGTCGATATTCTATCGCTTTTAGGCCAGAATGTTACCGATGAATCCCAGGAAGAAGGGGAAGCGGTGAATCTTATGCTGTCCTCGGTTACCGATATTCTTAGTACTGCTATTGTGTCCCAGTTTTCGGGCGTCCGCCGGCTTGAGCGGACGGTCCGGGACTTTCTGGGCCTGGATATGCTCTCGTTTCGGACCCAGATCATCCCCAACGCGGTTACCATGCTGAGAAATTCCGCCGACACGGGCAATACGCTCGGTAACTATTTGGACAATACGACTGTTTTTATAGGTAAGTACCTTGGTTCCGATATGTTTCTCCAGGGTATGCTTACCGTGCGTTACAATGACCTTGCCGATCCCGGCAGGGGGTTGAATAGAATGAACAACAGCAGCCTTGCGGTGGGACAGTTTATATTCGAGCCGGATATCAGCGTTGAGCTTCACAGCCCTCTCTTTGATATACGGTGGAGCATTATGCCGCTTCATTTGGAAAATTTGTTCATAAGCGACACGTCTTTTAGCCTGACATGGCGCTTTGTTTTCTGATATAATTACAATGAATGTTTCAGGAATTTACATGGATTCAGGAGTATTGATGCGGCATTTTGTAAAATACACAGGCAGGTTTTTCGCGCTTTTTTTCTTTATTTTTCTGGCGGGTTTCGTTGTTGCCCAGGAATCCGAGTGGTACCAGGACAAGCCCATCAGGGATATTATTTTTGAGGGCCTGCGGCATATCGATTCCTCGGAACTGGACTCTGTAAAAGAGGCCTATATCGGAAAGCCCTTTAGCGACGACATATTCTGGGAACTCCAGGAAAGGCTCTACGCCACGGAATTTTTCGAGGTAATTTCCCCCACCGCAGTCCCTTCGGACGACGCCGGGACGGCCGTCGTTATCCGTTTCCAGGTGACGGAAAGGCCGGTAGTGTCCCGGATCAACTTTTCGGGGAACGCCCATGTCCGCCGCACCGAACTCCTGAATACCATCACGATCAAGCCGGACGACGTGGTGAACCAGCTGAAACTGCGCCTGGACGAGACGGCGGTATACGAAAAATACCTGGAAAAAGGATACCCGGATATAAAAGTACGATCCGAAACCCAAACCAATCCCAACGGCACGATAACCGTTACATTCTTTATTGAAGAGGGGAATAAAATCGCTGTCCGGGCTTTTTATTTTGAAGGCAACAGCACCTTTTCGGAACGGACTCTCAGGGGCCAGCTTTCGTTAAAGCCCAAGGGGGTTTTTAACGACGGCGCCTTCCAGGAGGCGAAACTGATTGCCGACAGGGAGGCGATTACCCAGTATTACCATGACCGGGGGTATATCGACGCCGAAGTTATCGACGTTGTCCGGGAAACCGTTTCCGATGAGAAGGGCAATAATTTTCTCGATATATTCTTCCGGATATACGAAGGGGAAATTTACAGTTTCAGGGGGATAGAGTTTACCGGGAACAAGATTTTTACCGCCAGGCAGCTTGCCGCACAGGTCCGGTCCAAGGAAGGGGAGGTTGCCAATGCCCGGAGGATTGAGGCGGATCTGCAGCGCGTGGCCGATCTTTACTACGAAAGCGGCTATATTTTTAACAGTATAACCCGCACGGAAAGGCGCGATTTAAACGAAAAGGCCGTTTCGTATGAAGTAAACATTATCGAACGCGGCAGGGCGCATATCGAGCGTATAAGGCTGGTAGGCAACAACAAGACCAAGGATCATGTGATCCTCCGGGAAATACCCCTGGAACCGGGGGATGTTTTTTCCAAGGCAAAGGTAATGGATGCCTACCGGAATCTGATGAATCTTCAGTATTTTTCCAACGTCATCCCCGAGCCAACTCCGGGAAGCGCCGAAAGCCTTATGGACCTTGTTATCACCATGGAGGAGCAGCCTACTACCAATCTCCAGTTCGGTATTACCTTTACCGGTACTTCCGATCCCAACGAATTCCCCATCGCGGGGATATTGCAGATTCAGGACCGCAATTTCCTGGGCTACGGCAATATACTGGGGCTTCAGCTTGACGTTTCCCGCGACACCCAGGCCATTTCTTTCCAGTATACCCACAGGTGGATATTCGGGCTGCCATTATCGGGCAGTTTTGACCTGACCGTAAACCATTCAAAACGGCTTGCCCTTATGGACAACAGCGGCCCCTTCTTTAACGGCGATGAGCCCTACGCCTATCCCGACGGGTTCAGCTCCTATGATGAATACGAGAGCGCCAGTTATATACCGGCGAATGAATTCCTTATGACTTACGACCAGTGGAGCATCTCGCCGGGCTTTTCCACCGGGTACCGCTGGCTTACTTTTTTGGGGAACCTGGGGCTGTCGGGCGGCCTCCGTACCGCCTTTGTGATCAATACCTACGACGAGGTTAAGCTCAGGCCCTTTGATCCTATACTCCGCGAAAGCAACAAGGGCGTGGTCCCCGCGCTTTCTTTCTGGACCTCCGTGTCACTGGACCAGAGGGATATCTACTACGATCCGTCCAAGGGCTATTACGGTATCCAGCGTTTCGGCTATTTCGGGTTCCTCGACATAGAGCGGGAACACTACATGAAAACCGAAACCAAGGCGGAGGTTTTTTTCACCCTGTTCGATCTTCCCATAACCGATACGTACAGTTTCAAGGGGGTGTTCGGTATCCATTCCGGCCTTTCGTTCATCTGGCCCCAGCCGGGAAGGAAACAGGCGGAAATAGAGGCCGCCAACAAGCTCGCGGTTGACGGCATGTTTATCGGGCGGGGCTGGTCGTCTGCGCGGCTCTCCACCCGGGGCCTTGCCCTCTGGGAAAACTGGGCCGAGCTGCGCTTCCCCGTGGTCCCGGGTATAATCGCCCTTGACTTCTTTTTTGACGCGGCTGTTTCGGGGGTAAATACCAGGGACGGCAGAGTCGAACTGAAACCCGAACAATTCTTTGACCGTCCTTTTACCGAGCTGCTCAACAGCGCCTATTTCAGTTTCGGCGTCGGCCCCCGTATCTCCATCCCCCAGTTTCCCTTCCGCTTTCTGTTTGCCAAGGGTTTCAGAATCATAGACGGGGAATTCCAGTGGAAAAGAGGGGCCCTGGGCGCTACGGACAACCCCGGTTCGGGTATTGACTTTGTGCTGAGTATTTCTCTATCAACTTATTAGGGCAAGGTATTTAGGATAAGAATATGCGTAAACGAACCTTTATTGCTTTATTCCTGACTCTGTCGGCGGGTTTTTCCCTGGGAGCCCAGCAGCTTACCCGTTTCGCCGTGGTCGATTTAAGCCGGGTTTATACCTCGTTTTTCCGGGATTCCCGGGCCGTCCGGGAATTTGAGGAACGGAGCGCCCGCGTCCAGGCCGAAATCGACCGGATGACCGCCGAGATCCAGAGCCTGCGCAGTTCCCAGCTGGACGCGGAAGCCAGGGGGGACGAGTCCCGGTCGCTCAGGCTGGAGGGCCAGATCTACCAGAAATCCGAATACCTTAAAGAGTACTATCAGACAAAAACCGCGGAACTCAACGACCAAAGGGCGAAACTGTCCCAATCCGGGACTTTTCTCGATCAGGTTTACAGCGAGATCCGTTATATTGCCGAAAGCGAGGGCTACAGCATGGTCCTCAACCTGAAGGAAAATACGGGGATACTTTGGTACAGCCCGACAGTAGACATAACTGATAAATTAATTCAAAATCTATTAGCCAAAGCAGGCCGGTAAGCCTCCGTAAAAACAAATGTTTCGTAACTCTGTCCCGGAACGGAGGCCCCTTTAGGAGTTTGCGGCGTTTCGTTCGTAAAAAACTCAAAAACCGCCTGACAGGGGGTAATTATCAGCGCCAATGAATCGAGTCCCATGCTGGATCAGTACAGGCGGATCAAGCGGGAGCACCAGGGCGAAGTTCTTTTTTTCCGCCTGGGCGATTTCTACGAGATGTTCTCCGACGATGCCCTGGAAGTTTCCTCTCTTTTGGGCCTTACCCTTACCAGCCGCAACGGGCTTCCCATGTGCGGGATTCCGTACCATGCCTCGCGCTCGTATATTGCCCGGCTTTTGAAATTCGGCAAGAAAGTGGCTATATGCGAACAGCTTTCCGAACCGTCAAAGGGCAGGGGCGTGATTGACCGAAAAGTGGTAGAAATTATCACCCCCGGGACCACCATTGACGAAGACTTCCTGGAAAAGGGCAGTTCCAATTACCTTGCGGCCCTTGCCGCTACTTCCCGCTTTCTGTCCTTTGCCTATATCGATCTTTCCACCGGCGATTTTTTCGCGACCTCGTTTCCCCCGGAAGGGGCCGTGGAAAGGCTGCGCCTTGAACTTGAGCGGCTTGAGATACGGGAAATGGTTGTGCAGGAATCCCTGTTGGAGGAAAATGAATTAATCGCCCGGGCCGTCTCGGAACACGGTTCCCTTGTTGTAAACCGCTGGGCCGACTGGCTTTTTGACCGGGAAAGGGGCCGGGAATGGCTTGAAAAGCAGTTCGGCCAAAGCGCCCTGAAAGGTTTCGGCCTTACCGGGCAGTCGGCGGAAGTAATAGCCGCAGGCGCCCTGCTGGATTATCTTGACGGGACCGCCAAAAGCCTTATCCCCCATGTACGGGTCCTGACCCTTTACGGCGATACCGAATACGTGGGCATCGACGAAGCTTCCCAGCGGAATCTGGAACTTGTACGCAACCTCCGCGACGGGGAGAGGGGCTTTTCCCTTCTTGAGGTTATGGATGAAAGCTGCTGCTCCATGGGAAGAAGGCTTTTAAAACGGCGTATCCTTCATCCCCTGCGCGACCTGGAACGGATCAGCGCCCGGCTTGACGCGGTGGAAAAGCTGTACCGGGATCAGGGGGCGCTTTCTTCATTCCGGACGCTTCTGGGAAAATGCCCCGATCTTGAACGCCTCTGCTCCCGCCTTGCCATGGACAGGGCCCACGGGAAGGATATGGTTGCGGTAAAAAACGCCCTGGTTGCCTACGAGGCTATTGCCGCGCTGGTACGCGAAATCTCCCTTGAGCTTGACGAGGGCGAAAAGCAGCTCCGGGACGGAGAAAACCCCGCGGCCCTTCCGGAACTCAGGAATCTCCTGGAAAGGGGTATTGCCGAAGACCCGTCGATACTTTTAACCGAGGGGAACCTTATCCGCGAAGGCTACAGCGAAGAACTGGACGGGCTTCGGCGGCTGCGCGACAATGGCCGGCGCCTTTTGGAAACGTACCTGGAAGAAGAGAGGCGGAAAACCGGTATCCCGAGCCTCAAGATACGCTACAACCGCCTTATCGGTTATTTTTTCGAAGTAACCAAGGCGCAGCTTTCAAAAGTGCCGCCCCACTTTATCCGGCGCCAGGGTATTGCCGGCGGGGAGCGCTACACGACCGAGCGTCTGGCAGCCCTTGAATCCGATATTAACGGCGCTTCCGACAAAGTGGTGGAACTGGAAAAGGAACTTTTCCTGGAAATACGCGGCAGGGCAAAGGCGCTGATTCCGGAACTGTCCGCCGCGGCCCGCAGAATCGCCGCCCTTGACACCGCGCAGTCCCTGGCGCGCGCCGCGACCGTGCGCGGCTGGGTCAGGCCCCTGGTAAGCGAAAAAAACAGTATCCGCATTATTGAAGGCCGGCATCCTGTAGTCGAAGCCCATATAAACCGGGGGGAGTTTATCCCCAACGATACCCTGCTTGACGGCGACGGGGTCTGTTTTGCCCTTATAACCGGCCCCAATATGGCGGGAAAATCGACCTATCTCCGCCAGACCGCGCTTATTGCCGTTATGGCCCAGATGGGGAGTTTTGTTCCGGCCCGCGAGGCGGAAATCGGGATTGTAGACAGGATCTACTGCCGGGTGGGCGCTTCGGACAACCTTGCCCGGGGGGAATCCACGTTTCTTGTGGAGATGAACGAGACCGCGTACATACTCCATACCGCCACCTGCCGGAGCCTTGTGATCATGGACGAGGTAGGCAGGGGGACCGGCACCAACGACGGCCTTTCGATAGCCTGGGCGGTCAGCGAGGAGCTTCTGGAACATATACGCTGCCGCACCCTTTTCGCGACCCATTACCACGAACTGGCAAGGATACTCCACCCGCGTATGGCCAACAGGTCCATGGAAGTCCTGGAACGCGGCGGGGAAATAGTATTCTTGCGCAAACTGAAAGAGGGCCCCACGGAGGAATCTTACGGCATCCATGTGGCGGCCCTGGCGGGCATTCCCGAGCGGGTCATAGAACGGGCAGGGGCCGTTATGGAAAAGCTCGCCGAAAACGACGGAGGGCTTGACGGCCGGAATTTGCCCGCCATACCCGGTTCCGGCGGAGTACGGGAAAGCGGGAAAGCCGATCCGCGCTGCGGCGAACTCCTCGCGGAAATCGCCGCCCTGAACCCGGATTCCATGAGCCCCATGGACGCCCTTAACCGGTTCTATATCTGGAAGGCGCGTTTCGGCGCGAAACCCTTCCCGTCTAAAGCCGGGATTCCGGCATCCGTCCCCGTGATTCCCGCCGCGCCTGCCGGCCCTGCCGCGAAGACCCGTCAGGAAAGGGAAGCCCCGGCCCCCAGGAAAGCGCCCCAGGAAACAGAACCCTCCCTGTTTGATTGGAAGTGATGGTCCATACCCCGTCGAACCTTCGGTTCGAGCTTGCTTCTGGGTATCTTCGTTAAAAGCAAAATCCGCCTGTCCCGTGAACCTTATGCTTGGCGGGCTTCCCTGTTTTTATTCGAAAAATTAGTTACTTTTGTCATTTTTTCCGGAGAATCTTCGCCGGCGTATGGTAGTATCCGTTCCATGAAAGAAATGACCCGCCCTGCCCTGAAAGACAGGGCATCGCGCCCCCGCGCCCCGATGGGCCGCGTCGTGTCCCTGTTCAGGGAATGCCTCTTTCCGGCGGGCTGCGCGGTCTGCGGGGATACGCTTTTCGGGGCCGAAGAGGCGTGGTACGGCCTCTGCTGCCAATGCATGGGCCGCTTTGGAATTGAAGACGAGAGGCGCTGTCTTTCCTGCGGCCGGCCCCTTATTTCGGAACAGGAACGCTGTCTTCCCTGCCGGGAAGGGGAGGGCTTTTCGTTTGACGGGGCCTTCGCGCTCTGGCCCTACGCGGGAAATTACCGGAAACTCCTTGGCGCCTATAAATTCGGGAAGACCCTTGCACTCGGGAATTTCCTCGCTCAAAAAATGACGGACGCGCTTCCGCTCTTCTATCCGTTCACCCGGCGGGAAGATGGTCCCCGCATTGAAGAATTTTCCTGGGTCCCTGTCCCGCCGCGCTACGGGAAAATAAAAAATTCCGGCTGGGATCAGATCGACTGCCTTGCCGGGAAACTCAGAAAAAACCACGGGGTACGCATAGATGCCTGCCTTGAACGGCTGCCCTCGCAGACCCAGAAAAACCTGGGCCGGCAGGGACGCCGGGTAAACCTCCTCGGCCGTATCCGCTGCCGGAAGCCCCCGCCGGACCGGGTCCTGCTTTTCGATGATGTCATTACTACCGGTTCCACCCTGGACGTCTGCGCGAAAACGCTCAAGGAATCCGGCGCCAAAGAGGTCTTCGCCTTCGCGCTGTTTTACGATTAAACCCACGGAGCGGGCGGAAAGCCCGATCCGGCGCGCGGGGCCGGACGCGCCCAAAACAAGAAATCAGCCATTACAATTGAGCCTGGATATTAGCTAAGGCCGCGGCGGAATTCGCGGGAAATTTCGCGTTTCAGATCGCGGTCGCGTATGTCCGCGCGTTTGTCGTAGGTTTTTTTGCCCTTGCAAAGCCCCAGCTCGACTTTGACCCGGCTGTTTTTAAAATAGAACGACATGGGAATAAGGGTATAGCCTTTTTCGTCGACCCGCCGGGCGATGCGCTTTATCTCCTCCTTGTGCAGGAGGAGTTTTTTCATCCTGTCGGGGGCGTGGTTGAAAACCGAGGAAAAGGGGTTTTCCGCGACGATGAGGGAGCGCAGCCAAATCTCGCCCTTGATCACTTCCGCCCACGCGTCCGGGAACGAAATTTTCCCGTCCCGGAAAGATTTCACCTCGGTCCCCACAAGCTCGATGCCGCATTCAAACCTGTCGTCAACAGCGTAGTCGAACCGGGCTTTGCGGTTTACCGCGATGATCTTGATCCCCTCCCCGCCGCTCACCGGATGCCGCCTTCCCCGGAAGGGGCTTTGCGGGCGATAACCGGCCTAAAGCCCACAAAAGGCGAGCGGGTATCCGGCGGCAGCGAAGCCCTGGTCTCCGTGCTTACCGAATCCGCGCTGTTGATCCAGGCCCCGCCGCGGACGGACCTTTCCGGCGCTGTTTCCCGCAGGTATTCCGCCTTTTCGGGGAAGAAATCGAGCGGGGCGTAGGCGTCCGCGCACCATTCCCAGAGTCCGCCGAGCATATCCAGGGGCGCCGGGGAACCGTCCGTCCGCCCGGACACACCCTCGCCATGGGCCAGGCGGGCGGCGTATTCCCATTCAGCCTCGGTGGGCAGCCTGGCTTCCCAGCCGTCCATATCCGGGGGGAGCCGCCCGGTCAGCCATTCGCAGTAGGCCGCCGCCGCGTAATAGGAGATATTTCCCGCGCTTTCCCCGCTTCCGCCCGGGCTGCTCCCTGCCGGGGAATCTTCGCCGCCGCTTTCTTCCCATTCGGGGGCTTCCCGGGCAAAGGTTTCCCATGAGGCGCGGCTAAGTTCGGAGCGGGCTATGCGGAAATCCCCCACAGCAATCCGCCGGGGGAAGAACCCGCTTGCAACAAATTCCCCGCCGCTTACGCCAAGGAAGGCAAGGCCGGCGATTTCCCCTCCCGGTTCGAAAGCGCCGTTGCCCGGCTCCGTGTTTCCCGCGATTCCGACGGCTGCGGTTACGGTTTCCCGGTACCAGGCCGACTGCTTTACCGCGGAAGACGAGGGTTCGGGAAGCAGGGCGGCAAGCCAGGCGGCCGAACCGGGATTTTCCGAAAGCAAAGCCAGGGCCTCCCGTGCGGAACGCACCAGGGTAAGCGGGGAAGGGGAGAGGCCGCCGTTTTCCGCGAGGAATTCCGCGCGTATAAGGTCCCGCAGCCCCGCCCGGGTAACCGTATAGCGGAGGGAGGACGCGAGTATGTTTTCCGTTTCAGCGTGGACACCGGGATCGGCGCCCGCGGGGCCCGCGCGGTAGGCGGCCTCCGAAAGGCTCGGGGGCGTATGCCAGGCGGCGTTCGGCTCGCCCGCGAAGGACCATTCCGCAGCCTCGGCCGCGCCGAGACGCAGGGCTTCCAGGGGGTCCGCAGCATCAAGCTCGCCCCGTATGCTTATCCCGGGCGGAAAAAACCGCGAGGTAAAAACCTGGCCCGGGAAGGTATATTCCGTTTTATAGGGGCTGAAACCCGGTAGAACCATTTCAATGGAACGGGCCCCCTTTGGGATAAAAACAATATCCGGGGTTGTAGCCAGGTACACGCCGTCAACACGAACAGCCGCGCCCTGCGGTTCGGAATCGAAGCTGACCCTGTTTCCGGGCCGGGCAAGGCCGGGGTAGAAAAGCGCGAAAAAAAGAACTAAAAAAATGACCAATAAATAAATATAGGCCAGATATACCCCGGGCCGGATTCCGAAGACAGGCTTTAGTTTAACCTCGTCCTTGTCCTGCTCTTTTGCCCGCGTTTCGGCATTCGGATCTTCTCTTTTTATCTTCCCCATGGTAACCCCTGTTTGCGGTATTTTACGGATAGTACCTTTTACGATTCATACTGGCCGGCCGCGTAAAGCAGGAAGATCGCCTGGGTGCCAAGGTCTTCGGCGCTTGAAAGCGCCGGTTCGAACACGGCGTTTTCGACAGAACCTGGTTTTCCCAGCGAGGCCGCCGCTTTTACCGCGTTTTCCAGCTTGTCGCGGCCCATCCTTGAAAGAATCGTGTAGAGCTGCCGGGCCAGTTCGAGGCCGGGCAGCTTCAGGCCCATTTCGTCAGCCGAATCCAGCGCGATGCCTATGTCCTTGATAAAATGCTTTACAAAAAAACCGGGCTTAAAATCGCCGCCGAGCATACGGGGCGCAAGGTTGGAAAGGCTCCAGCTTCCGGCCGCCCCTGACTCGATGCTCTTGAGCATGGTCCGGGGGTCCAGCCCGGCCTTGAGGCCGTAAATCAGGGCTTCCGTTACGGCCAGCATGGAGGCGGCAATGGCTATCTGGTTGCTCATCTTGCAGTGCTGCCCCGCGCCGGGCCCGCCTTGCAGCACTATGTTTTTCCCCATGCGCCGGAAAACCGGGAGAGCCCTTTCAAAGGCCCCCTCGTCCCCGCCGGCCATGATGGAAAGCGCCGCGTTTTTCGCGCCCAGGTCACCGCCCGATACCGGGGCGTCAAGGCTCGATATGCCCGCGGCGGCGGCCTTTCCGGCTATCTCCCGCGCCAGGGCGGGGCTGGAAGTGGTCATGTCGATCAGCAGGGTTCCCGGCCCGGCCCGTTCCACAATGCCCCCGGGCGCGAGGTAGATTTCCTCGACATCCCTTGGGTAGCCTACCATGCTGATAACCACATCGGCTCCGGACGCCGCTTCCCCGGGATTGTCCGCCCATTGCGCGCCTTTTTCGATAAGCCCCGCCGCCTTTTCCCGCGTGCGGTTATAAACAGCCAGAGGGTAACCCGCTTCAAGAATATGGGAAGCCATGCTGCGGCCCATAACGCCTGTCCCGATAAACGCTATTTTTTCCATAACGGTTAAAGCATAAACCGGACGCGTTTTTTTTTAAAGGCCCCGGCGGCGCGGGACCAGGGCAAGAACATTTATTTCTGACCGAAGAAAGCCGCGCGGGGTAACTTGCATTATTTATCAAAATTGTTAGAATTAAAGCGGCTATTCGGCCTGTCGCCGGGCGGCAAATACTATTCAGGAGTTGCGCATGAAGATCAGAAGGAAAACGTTTGGCGTGCTGAGTAACGGCAAAAAGGTCCGCCTTTTTACGCTTGAAGCCGGGGATCTGGTTTTTTCCGTCAGTACTCTTGGGGGGAACTGGGTTTCCCTGGTACTGCCTTCCCGCCAGGGCAAGCGGGACGATATCCTGCTTGGTTATTCCGCGCTGGACGGGTATCTTCACAATACCCCCTATCTCGGCGCGACCATAGGCCGTTTCGGCAACCGTATCGGGAATGCCCGCTTTGCCCTGGACGGCCGGGAATATACCCTCTGCAAAAACGACGGGGAACACAGCCTCCACGGCGGCCGCCGGGGCTTTGACCGGCTGCTCTGGCAGGCAGAGGCCTACGAGGAAAAGGACGGGGTCTTTGTCCGGCTTGAACTGGAAAGCCTTGACGGGGACGAGGGGTACCCGGGCAACCTGGAGGCGACGGTAATCTACGGCGTCAGCAAGTCCAACGAGATCACCGCCGAATACCGTGCCTCGGTGGACAAGAACTGCCCGGTTAATCTTACGAACCACGCCTATTTCAATCTGGCCGGGGAGGGGAGGGGCGATATACTCTCCCACGAGGTCTGCCTCTACGCCTCGTCGTATGCGGAGGTCGGCCCTTCGCTGATCCCCACAGGCAATCTTATTCCCGTAAAAGGCACCCCTTTCGATTTCAGCCGGCCCAAGCCTATTGGCCGGGATATCGCCGCGGCCGGGGGTTACGACCACTGTTTCGCGCTGGACGGCGATCCGCGGGTACTGAAACCCTGCGCCGAGGTAAGCGAGGCGGAATCGGGCCGTTCGATGAAGGTCTTTACCACCCAGCCCGGGGTCCAGTTTTATACGGGGAATTTCCTTACCGGCATTCCGGGCAAGATCGGCTCCGTGTACCATAAACACGGGGGATTCTGCCTGGAGACCCAGTATTTCCCGGATTCTCCCAACCAGCCGGCTTTTCCGGATGCGGTTTTCGGACCCGACAGGGTTTACCGCGAGAAAAGCATCTTCTCGTTTGACTGGTAGGCCGGAAGCCGCCGGAAAAAACCGCCTTTGTCCCGGATGCAGGCGCGGCGGTAACTGAATTCCCGATCGGTTTTTATGAAAAAAACGCTAAAAAATTTGAAATCTTTTTGGCCATCAATTATTATTTCATTTGAACCTGTGGAAAAAATAAAATTTGTGAACGATTATATAGTAAAGTGAAATACTATCTTCTATATTGTATTATTCAAAAGAACGGAATAAAGATTCGCGCGGATAATATTGGCGATATATGATATTATAGATAAATAAGAGGAGCCTATGGAAATCCAGTTGCAGGAACTTATTGAAAAGATAAAAAGGGACGGCATAGAAGCCGCGTCCGCGGAAGCTTCGCAGCTTAAAACCCAGGCTGAAGCCGAAGCCAGGCGCGTTGTGGAGGACGCCCGGAAGGAAGCCGAAGCTATTGTCGCCAGGGCGAAAGCCGATGCCGAACGTTTCGAAAAGGCCGGTATCGCATCGGTAGGGCAGGCTTCCAGAAACCTGGTACTCGCGTTCAAGGGCGAGATCCAGGCCGTGCTGGACAAGCTCGTCGCCCAGGAGCTTGCCGCGTCCTACAGTGACGACGCGCTCAAGGCGGCCCTGCCGGACATCGTCAAAGGCTGGGCAAAGGGGGCGGACTCCCTGTCCCTCATACTTCCCGAAGCCTCGCTTAAAAAACTCGAGGCTTTCTTTCAGGAAAAACTATCTTCCGAGCTGAAAAACGGCCTGGAATTGAAATCGGACCGGAATCTGGGCGCGGGCTTCCTGATCGCCAGCAAGGACGGCTCCGCCTATTATGATTTTTCCGCCGAATCGGTGGCGGAACTCCTTTCCGCCTATCTCAACCCCCGGCTTGCGGAAATCCTCCAGGCCCAGGCGAAAGGAATATAAAAAGTGGGTTCCTATTACTATCTGGCGGCCCAGCTTCCCGACCTTGTCTTCGGACAGAACGCCCCCATGAGTTCCGCCGCTTTTCGGGATCTGGTAAAAAGGCTTCTTGATAAAGAAGATTCCGATATGCTGGACAAGATCAGCCTCGATCCCGCCGATCCGCTTTCCGATCCTTCGCAGCCGGCCTACGGGCAGGGCGCCGCGCCGTCGGGATGCGGCTTTATCGACAAATGGCGGGAATGGGAGCGCGCCCTCAGGCTCAACCTGGCGCGGAACCGGGCTTTGCGCCTCAAACGGGAAGGCGGCGCCCCGGTAGATCCGCCCGCGCACCCCTTGGACGCGGCGGCGGCCGCGTTAAAAGCCGGGCTGTCCGACGAATCTCCGCTTGAGGCGGAATTTTCCCTCGACAGGGCCAGGTGGAACGCCATTAACCATTTGCAGGGGATCGCTTATTTCAGCAGAAACACGATTTACGCCTATTATCTTAAACTGCTCCTCTTGGAGCGGCGCAAATCGTTTGACACGGAAGCGGGATTTGCGGAATATAAATCGCTTTACGCTTCCATTCTGGAACGCGCGCAGCCGGGTATCTTACCCGCAGGAGAGGCTAAATGACCGGAACAAAAGGCAGTGTGGTAGCCGTAAACGGCAATATGGTAAGCGTCCGCTTTGACGGCAACGTGTCCATGAACGAAGTGGGCTATGTCAAAGTCGAGGGCAAACGGCTCAAAAGCGAAGTCATCCGTATCAGGGGTGATATTTCCCAGCTCCAGGTTTTTGAAATAACCAAGGGAATCACCGTCGGGGACGAGGTGGAGTATACCGGCGACATGCTGGCGGTGGAAGTGGGGCCGGGCCTCCTGGGCCAGGTGTACGACGGCCTCCAGAACCCGCTGCCCCAGCTTGCCGAAGCGGCGGGCTACTTCCTGGAAAGGGGCGTCTACCTTGACGCCCTGCCTGACAAAGCCTGGGATTTTACCCCGGTCGCCAAGGCGGGCGACAAGGTTGAAAGGGCGGATACGCTCGGCACGGTCCCGGAAGGCGCTTTTAAGCACCGGATCATGGTCCCCTTCGGGCTTTACGGGGCCTATACGGTTTCGTCGATAAAAGAGGCCGGCTCCTACAGGCTCAGGGACACAGTCGCCGAATTAACCGACGACAAGGGCAATAAGATCCCGGTTTCGCTTTCCTTCCGCTGGCCGGTCAAGCGGCCTGTTGACTGTTACGAAGAACGGCTTAAACCCGCGGAACCGATGGTTACCCGCGTCCGGCTTATCGATTCCTTTTTCCCGGTAGCCCGGGGCGGTACCTACTGTATCCCCGGGCCTTTCGGCGCGGGCAAGACCGTTTTGCAGCAGATCACGAGCCGCCACGCCGATGTCGATATCGTGATTCTGGCCGCCTGCGGCGAGCGCGCGGGCGAGGTTGTGGAAACCCTGAAGGAATTCCCGGAATTAACGGATCCCAAAACCGGCCGTTCCCTTATGGAAAGGACGGTAATTATCTGCAATACTTCTTCCATGCCCGTCGCGGCCCGCGAGGCCTCGGTGTACACAGCGGTGACCCTGGCCGAATATTACCGGCAGATGGGCCTCAACGTCCTGCTCCTCGCCGACTCCACAAGCCGCTGGGCCCAGGCCATGCGCGAAATGTCGGGCCGCCTGGAAGAGATACCCGGCGAGGAGGCTTTCCCGGCCTACCTTGAATCTACCATAGCCAGTTTTTACGAAAGGGCCGGCATTGTGCGGCTCAGGGACGGTACCATAGGCTCGGTTACCATAGGCGGCACGGTGTCCCCGGCGGGCGGCAACTTCGAGGAGCCGGTCACCCAGGCTACCCTGAAAGTAGTGGGCGCTTTCCACGGCCTTTCCCGCGAGCGTTCGGACGCCCGTAAATTCCCGGCAATCCACCCCCTGGACTCCTGGTCTAAATACGCGGGCATCATCCCCGCGGAAAAAGTCGCGTACGCGCACGGCTTTATGAGGCGTGGCACCGAGGTTGAGCAGATGATGAAGGTCGTCGGCGAAGAGGGGACGAGCATAGACGACTATGTCGTCTATCTTAAGGGCGAGCTTATTGATTCGGTGTACTTCCAGCAGAATTCCTTTGATCAGGTGGACGCGGCGGTAAGCCCGGAAAGGCAGAAGTATGTTTTCGACCTGCTGCTGGGCATTATAGCGTCGAAATTCAGTTTTTCGGACAAGAACGAGGCGAGGAACTGGTTTAACCGGCTCAGGCAGCGCTTCCTTGACTATAACGGCTCGGAATGGCAGAGCGAGCGTTTTAAGAAGACGGAAAAAGATCTGAAGGACGCGGTAGGCGCGAAGGCCGAAGGACAGGACCCGGCGGCGCAAAAAATCATTGGCTAGAAAGCAGGTGTGAACGATGAAAAAAGTATACAGCAAGATTGAATCGATTACCGGAAGCGTTATCACGGTCAAGGCCGACGGCGTCCGCTACGGGGACCTCGCGGAAGTAGACACCGTTTTCGGTACTTCCCTCGCGGAGGTGAACCGGCTGGAAGGCGGCCTTGTGTCCCTCCAGGTATTCGCCGGGGGCCGCGGCATTTCCACGGGCGATACGGTACGTTTTCTGGGCTACCCCATGCAGGTTTCCTTTTCGGACAACCTTATGGGCCGGGTGTTCTCCGGTTCGGGCGGGCCCCGCGACAAGGGGCCGGCGCTCCACGAGAACCTTATCCCCATAGGCGGGCCTTCGGTTAATCCTTCCCAGCGCATCATACCCCGTAAGATGATCCGCACAGGCATTCCCATGATCGACCTTTTCAACACCCTGGTCGTTTCCCAGAAGCTGCCGATTTTCTCCGTGTCCGGGGAGCCTTACAACGACCTGCTGGCCCGTATCGCCATGCAGGCCGAAGTTGACGTTATTATTCTGGGCGGCATGGGCCTGAAGTACGACGACTACCTCTTTTTTAAGGATACTCTGGAAGAGGGGGGCGCGCTTTCCAGGACGGTGATGTTCGTGCATACCGCGTCGGACCCGACGGTTGAATGCCTTATGATCCCCGATATGTCGCTTGCCGTGGCGGAAAAGTTCGCCCTTGGCGGCAAGGACGTGCTGGTACTGCTCACCGATATGACAAACTTCGCCGACGCGATGAAGGAAATCTCGATCATCCAGGAACAGGTCCCTTCCAACCGCGGCTATCCGGGCGACCTTTATTCGCAGCTTGCGAGCCGCTACGAAAAGGCGGTAGATTTTGAGACCGCCGGCAGCATCACCATACTCGGCGTCACCACCATGCCCGGCGACGACGTTACCCACCCGGTGCCGGACAATACGGGGTACATCACCGAGGGCCAGTACTACCTGAAGAACGGCCGTATAGAGCCTTTCGGCTCGCTTTCCCGTCTGAAACAGCAGGTAAACGGCAAGACCCGGCCTGATCACCGGGCGCTCATGGACGGCATGATCAAGCTTTATTCGGCCTACAAGGATACGCTTGAAAAAAAGGCCATGGGCTTTATCATGTCCGCGTGGGACGGCAAGCTCCTGAAATACGGGGCAAAATTCGAAAAGGAAATGATGGACCTTTCGGTGAATATACCCCTGGAAAGGGCCCTGGACCTGGGCTGGGAGATTCTGGCCGATTGTTTCAGTCCTGAGGAAACCGGCCTGCGTACAGAGCTTATTGAAAAATTCTGGCCCAAAGAGCGGGAGCGCGCGGATTGAAAAGCCGCTGGACAGACGCGGGAAAGAGTGAGGATTTGGCGTAATGGCAAAAATCAAGCTGACAAAGAACGAGCTTAAAAAGCAGAAAGACTCCCTTAAAATGTACCGGCGTTACCTGCCTACCCTGATGCTGAAGAAGCAGCAGCTCCAGGGCGAGATACGGACTACGGAGCTGCGGATAAAGGAACTTAGGGAACAGCGGGAATTGCTGGATGAGTCTTTTAAAAAATGGGTAGGGGTTTTCGGCGAGAAGGGCTTTTTTACCCCGGGCCTGCTCAGCATTACCCGTATAACGACCTCCCAGGGGAATATCGCCGGCGTGCCTATTCCTGTTTTCGAGGGCGCGGAATTTGAGGTTTTCCCCTACGACCTCGCCCGCACCCCCCCCTGGCTTGACCGGGCGGTGGATAATCTTAAACAGGCCTTCCTCGTGGACCTGGAAACCGGGGTGGTCGAGGAACAGCGCCGGAGGCTGGATCACGAACTGAGGATAACCACCCAGAGGGTCAACCTTTTTGAAAAGATAAAGATCCCGGAAACCAGGACCAGTATTAAAAAAATAGGCGTATATCTGGGGGATCAGCAGACTTCCGCGGTGGTCCGGGGGAAAATTGCCAAACGCGGCCTGGCCAGGGCCGCCGCAGGGGGCGGCGTATGATAGTACCCATGAAAAAGCTGTCCCTGGTCATCCAGAACAAGGACCAGGACGCGGCCCTGGCAAGGCTGCGGGAAGCGGGCGTGCTTCACCTTGAAAAGCGGAATGTTTCTTCGGACGCCCTTTCCCGGGCGCTCGAAAGGAAGGCCAGGGGCGGCAGCGCCATGGCCCTTATCAAGCCCTATAAGGCGCCGAAAAAAAAGCCGGATTTGCCTCCGGCGGATCGCCTTGTCCGGCGCGAAAGCGACCTTGTGGACCCGGAGAATGAACCCTATTCGCTTGACGCGCTGGACGCCGTCGGGCGGCCCGATCTTATCGACCTTTTGGTAAACTGGGGCAAGGACAAGAAAAACCTGGAAGACCGCCTGGTCTTTTTGGGCCGGGAGCGGAAACGTATCGAAAAGTGGGGGAGTTTTGATCCCCGCTCTGTAAAGGAACTTGCCGAAAGCGGCGTGGCGTTCTACCTCTACGAAATTCCCGTCGCGGCGTTTGCCAATTTAAAAGCGGATCCCGCGGCGCTCGAAGATATCCCCTATATCCTTATGGGCAAGGACAAGAATTCCGTATACCTTTTGGCCCTGGGCAGGGAAATACCCGGTATCGCGCCGCTCAGCCTTCCCGAGAAATCCCTCGCGGAAATCGACAAAGAGGCTGTGGAACTGCCCGTCCAAATCGGGGCTATTGAGAAGCGGCTTGCCTCTTTCGCCGATCGTATGCCGGCCCTCGTGCGGGATATGGCGGAAATCCAGGGCGATATTGATTTTGAAAGCGCCCGGTCCTCCCTGGAGCGCGTTGACGATATCCCCGGGGAGTACGCGCTTTCCTGGATTACCGGTTACGCGCCGCAGGAAGATGTGGGGCTGGTCAAGCGCGCCGCCGCTGAAAATAACTGGGCGCTTATCGCCGACGATCCGGGGCCGGATGACGAGGTGCCTACAAAGCTCAAGAACAACAAGATTGTAAGCCTGCTCTACCCGATCACGGATTTCTTGGAGACTGTGCCGGGCTATCACGAAGTCGATATTTCCGGCTGGTTCCTGCTTTTCTTCTGCCTTTTCTTCGGCATGATCTTCGGGGATGCGGGGTACGGGCTGCTCCTCGCCCTGATCGCCGTCCTCGGCATTGCCAAAACCGCCCGGAAAGGCGTTCCGGCGGCGCTCAAGATGCTGCTATTGCTGAGTGTTTCCAACGTGCTCTGGGGCGTGCTTACCTGTACCTGGTTCGGCATCCTCCCGGAAAGGCTCCCGGCTTTTTTCCGGAATATCTCGCTCCCCCTAATTTCGGGGGCGAATCCCGATCAGGTTTATGTAAGCCAGAATTTGCAGGTTTTCTGCTTCTCCCTGGCCTTGCTGCAGCTTTCCATCGCCCATCTCAAGGGGATTGTACGGAACATCAGGTCCCTTAAAGTTTTCGGGGAGATTGGCTCCCTGGCCATGCTCTGGGGGATCTACCCTTTGATACTCTACCTGGTAGTAAGCAGTACCCGTTTCCCCTTCCTTGAGGGGCAGTCCCTCAATGTTGTGCTGGGCCTGGTCATCGGGGGCTTTGCGCTGAACTTCGTCTTTGCCAGTTACGAGGGGAGCGTAGTCCGGTCGGTTCTGACCAGCCTGAAAAATATCATCTCTGTGGTACTGGGGGTTACAAACGTTTTTTCCGACATCATGTCCTATATCAGGCTGTGGGCGGTCGGGCTTGCTGGGGCGTCGATTTCCGCCACGGTGAATACCATGGCCGGGCCCCTGCTGGGGAATTTCCTCGTGTTTCTGGGGGTTATTCTTCTGGTATTCGGCCACGGGCTGAATATTGTTCTCAATGTGCTTTCGGTGCTTGTCCACGGCGTCCGGCTGAATACTCTGGAGTTTTCCGGTCATCTGGGGCTTACCTGGTCAGGTACTGCATATAAACCCTTCGCCAAGGCGGAGAAAAAATAATTTTGGTGTCCGCTTATGCGGACGGCGAACTGTAAGACAAACAGGAGCGTTTAGTATGTTAGACTTAGACTTAGGATTATTGGGCGCAGGTCTCGTAATGGGTATTGCCGCGGTAGGTTCGTCAATCGGTATCGGCATTGCCGGCCAGGCGGCAATCGGCGCGTGGAAGAAGTGTTATGCCGGCAACAGGCCGGCGCCGATGACTCTGCTTACCTTTGCGGGAGCGCCGCTGACCCAGACTTTTTACGGGTTTATTCTGATGGGTCAGATGAAGGCCGCCGCCGCCGTGAATCCCGGCAACGGCTGGTTTTACCTCGGGATCGGCATCGCGTCGGGCCTGGGTATAGCCTTTTCGGCGATTGCCCAGGGGCAGGCCGGCGCGGCCGCCGCGGACGCCCAGGGCGAGACAGGCAAGGGTTTTGCCCAGTACATCGCGGTAGTCGGTATCTGCGAAACCGTCGCGCTGTTCGCCATGGTCCTGTCCATGACCAGCTTGGGCTGAAAAACAGGAATTATTCAGGGGCTGCTGCCTGAAGGCCGCGCGGAACCGGGTTCCGCTCCCCAAAAACGGGGGGCGGCGTCCGGCCTGCAAAGGCCCCGGCCGCCGCCTGGATAGTTACAAGCCCCCGGGCCTATTGCCCTTTGGCGCTAATTTCCCGTTGTGTCGTATACTACACGGACAATAAAAATAGGCGGTTTCGCTCATGTTGAGCCGGTCTTGATTGGGGGCGGGAATCCCGTGGTTATCCAGACCATGTGGAAGGACCGCCTTTCTTTTTCCTGCCTTGAAGGCGAGGCCGGCCGGGCCACGCTTGCCCGCATCAGCCGGCTTGCCGGCATGGGCTGCGGCCTGCTCCGCTTTGCCGTACCCGACCTGGCCGCCGCGGACGCGCTGGGCGCCCTTGCCGGGATGACGCCCATGCCGCTTGTGGCCGATATCCACTTTGATTACAAAATCGCCCTGCGCTGCCTTGATTTCCTCATAGCGAAGATACGCATAAACCCCGGCAATATCGGAAGCCGGGATAAAGTGGAAAAGGTGCTTTCCAAAGCCGCCCTGAAAAAGGCGCCCATACGGATAGGCGTAAACGCCGGGAGCCTTCCCGCCGACTTAAGGCCGAGGGTGGATTCCGGGGAGCTTGGCCGGGCCCGGGCCCTTGTTATGGCCGCCGAAAGGGAGCTTGCCGTATTCGGCGAGTTCGGCTTTGAGGATGTCCTGGTGTCCATGAAAGCCTCCTCGGCGGCGGAAACAATACGGGCGAACCGCCTCCTCGCCGGAAATTCCGGGACGGGCGGCCCGGCGCCGCCGCTTCACATCGGCGTTACCGAAGCGGGGCCGCTTATCGCCGGGGTTGCCAGGAACGCGGCGGCCCTCTGCGCGCTTTTAAGCGGGGGGATAGGCGACACGATACGGGTCTCCCTTTCGGACAGCATGGAGAACGAGGTTATCGCGGGCCGGGAGATCCTGGCCCTTGCCCGGGAACTGGCGGCTTCCTGTCCGGCGGACAGTTCCGCAAACAGCGGAAACACTCATGCCGGCGCTGGAATTTTACGAGAATATAAAGAGGACCCGCGGCCCGCCGCCACCATCATTTCCTGCCCCCGCTGCGGCCGGAACAGCTTCGACACCCACGGCTTTACCGCCCGCTGGCTTAACCGGCTCTACGCCCTGAAGAAGCGCTGCACCATCGCCGTCATGGGCTGCGCGGTAAACGGCCCGGAAGAGGCCAGGCACGCGGATCTGGGCATCACCGGGGCCGGGGGCAAGGTGCTGATCTTCCTTCGCGGAAAGGTAGTCCGTACCGTTGACGCGGCCCGCGCGGACGAGGCTTTTGCGGAGGAACTGGAGAAGTTATAATGCGTATAGGTTCAGCCCCGGAGAATCGCCTTTTTCGAGCCCCCTGCCTTCTAATGGTACTTTTTTTAAGCATACCTCTTTTCTCCGCCCGCGCTCAGGCTGCCCGGCCCTATTGGTTTGTCATGGAGCAGGGGAAGAATTATTTCCGTTCGGGCGAGTATGGCAAGGCGCTTTTGGCTTTTGAGGAGGCCCGGAATCAAAGGCGGAATCAGTACGCCCGCATGGAGCAGGATATGATCAGCCTCCTCTCGATTTCAGAAGTGCGCCATTTGGGGGATAACCTTGATTTTATAGAGCGCTATATTGCCGATAAACATGTGGTCAGCGCGGCCCGGTTGCTTGAAGAGGTTTACTACCGGGTGGGCCGGGAAAGCCTTAATAATTCCGCCTATAAGGCACTCGGCGTGCTTAAACAACTCGGGGACTATCCGGAAGCCGAATACTGGATAGGCGAAACCTACCGTGCCGAGGGAGAGCTTGGTATCGCGCTCAGGCAGTACAGAAAGGCATACGGGCAGAAAGCCGCCCTCGCGGAATCGGGGTTTGAAACAGAAATACTGTACAGGATAGCCGACATACACCGTATCCGGCAGGAGTACAACGAGATGGAAGCGCGGCTTTTGGAGGTGCTCGGGGAAGACACCCTGTGGGGGCAGAGCGGCGACAGCTTTATCCGCGCCGCCATGACCCGCACCCTGGAAGATCCCGGCGAAAAAAACCGCATAAGCCGATTCCTTACCCTGTACAGGTACAGCAACCAGAAGGTACTGCGCGCGCATGAATTATTAGGGTACTATTACTACGCTTCCAGCCGCTATGTCCATGCGGAAGAACATTTGATGTTTGTGTTTTTGATTCAGAATTCGATTTTTATGGACGAAATTATCAGACGGCGTTTTGATTATACTTTTACTACCCTGGACGATCTTTTAAATGAGATCGCCGCGCGGCCCCCTCTTGCCGCTTTTTTTGAAGAAACAGATTATTTTAAAACTATTTACTATCTTGGCGCTGCTTTATATGGTAACGGAAAACCGGCGCCGGCCCGCGATTTCTGGACTTTTCTTGCCCGCCGCCCCGATGCCGGCGAATGGAGGAACAGGGCGGAAACGCAGCTGCGCAGCCCGTATCTGGAACGGGCAGTAGAAATGCCATAGGGAAGGCCCCGCGGTTCTGTAATTTTTTTCAGCTTTTTAGTATTTCCAATACCTTTGCTGGGCTGCCCGGCGGCAAAACCCGCATTTAAAGATTGAAGTCCCTCCGCGGAAGCTTTAGGGTAAGAAGTAGGGTACTCTGGCATTAAAAGTTTACCCCGGAACTTTTCCAGGACCGCAGGGTTTTGAGAAAATCTCCCTATTGTTTTGCGAAGGCGGTATTTATGAAAAGAGTCTTTCTCGTTTTTTTCGCGCTTTTCTGCGCGGCAGGCGTCTCCCTTTATTCCTGGGAGGCTTCGGACCTTAAAAAATATCCTGACGGTATAAAACCGGGGTCGGTGATTTTCAATATCGGTACAGGCATTGGGCATTTACAATTTTCGCATTATTTTCTGCCGCCGCTGTTTGTTGAAGGCGAAGTTGCCGTACCTTTGGGCGGCCTCCCTTTCGGCATGGGCGGTATCATCACCTATTCAGGAGACAGATATGCCTACAAGCATCACTACCTGGGGATGCAGTTCCGCATCCTCTACCATTTTAATTGGCCTATCCCCAAACTGGATACCTACGCCGCCGCCGATACCGGATGGGTCCTGCATTTTATCGACGGCCCGGATTCGTCCATCGGTTACCTGGCTATAGGGCTGGGCATTGGAGGCAGGTATTTCTTTACTCCTGTTTTCGGACTGTTCGGGGAAATGAGCCTGCCCTTGATAGAATTTTTCTGGCCCAACGGGCTGGGCCATCTGGCCTGGTTCAAGGGCGGTATCAGCCTGAAATTCTAGGAGTTTGTTGCGCTTTGCCGCGGGAGGCCTTCAATGCCCCGGCCCGGGCCTCCGCGCGGCAGTCTATTTGCGCCCGCGGTTCCGATAAAATCCTGTGAAAAGCCCTTTTTTATGTCCCTGTTCCGTGATACACTTGCGGAGCAGGGGGTTAATTCATGGGTACCGTTATTCTCAAAGCCGAAGATCTCGACGGGTTTCTTACCGATTCCGACAAAGCCTATATCGCCCGTATGGACAAATTTTACCGGGAGGTGATGACCTGTTTCAGCCTTCTGTCCTCCGGGCAGCCCGCGGCCGCGCGGAAACAGGAAGAGGAAAATCTTATACAGCACTACAACGAAATGGGCGATCTGATGCAGGAAATTTGCAGGGAGGAGCCGGGCATCCACGTGTATTCTTTTCTTATGCCCCACGAAAGCCACGCCGAAGTTTCCCGGCTTATCGCCAAACTGCGGGATATCAGGACCGGGCAGGAGGAATTTGTCTACTATACCCAGCGGGCCTTTGAGATGCTCTTCAAGCTGGCCTACGGGGGGGCATCGGTCTCCAACAAAAACTACCTTATCGTACAGACCCCGGTTACCGTTCCCGTGCAGAATTTCGCGGTACACAAGATACCGAACATCGACGATAAAATTGAAAACACGGTAATGTGCGTCATGCTGCGGGGCGCGCTGCTCCCGTCCATGATCATGTCCAAGGAGATAGAAGAATATTCTTCCCGCGGCTATGTGACGCCTTTCGCCCTGTTCCGAATCAAACGGGACGAGCGGAAGAACGAAGCGGATATGGAATATATCCTTGACCTGGACCGTTCTTATTTTGATTTGAAGAGCCTTGACGGGAAAGACCTTGTATTTGCCGATCCGATGAATGCTACCGGGGGCAGCCTGGTTACCGTTGTAAAGTACCTTTTGGATCAGGGCGTAAAGCCCAAATCGGTGCAGTTTTTCAACGTCATTTCCGCGCTCAAGGGCGCGCTCCGTTCCGTGCGGGCGCTGGAAAACTGCCAGGTTTACACCCTGTGGATGGATCCGGTGCTTAACCAGATGGCCTATATACTGCCGGGCCTGGGGGACGCAGGCGACAGGATAAACGGGCGGGATACGGAAGAAAACCCCCGCAACATGATCCAGCTTGTGGCGGATTACGGTTCCGGTATTGCCCGGCTTTACCGGGCCCAGCTTCGAGAAATAGAGGAAACTGTTTTAGGCTCCCAAAAATGAAACCGGCGCGGCAGGCAGTAATACTGTTTTTCATGGTTATGATCTTCTCATTCGGCGTTATTTCCTGCGCGTCGGCCCGGCTGGCGGCCTCGGCGGAAGAGTACTATACGCTGGGCATGGCGTATTTCGAGCTGGGCAGATACGAGGAAGCGGAACAGTGGCTTGGCCGGGCCAGGCGCGTGGATAAAACGAAGACCGCTTCGGAGTACAACCTGGGGCGCATCGCCTTTGAACGCGGGCGCTACCATGAAGCCCTGAAATATTTTGAACAGATTTTGAAGAAAGACCCCGAAAACATTCTGGCGTTAAGGGCTTCATCCTATACTAAAATAAAACTTTCCGATATCGAGGGCGCCGAGGAATACTATGACCGGGTGCTGCGCCTGGTCCCGGAAAGTTACGACGACGGCTATAATTACGCCCTGGTTCTCTTTGCGCTTGAAAAAACCGAAAAAGCGGAAGAAATTCTCCTAAAGTACGATTTGATTATTGATTCCAACAGCGACGCTGTTTTGCTTTTGGCGCGTATCCAGGCAAAGCTGGGCAAGGTGGAAGCCGTGGATAATTTCGACCGTTATCTTCAGGTAAAACCGGATAACAAGGTGCGCTTTGAATACGCCGAAATTCTGGAAAAAAGCGAATTTTACGCCCGCGCCCTGGAGGAATACCGCGCGGTGTTGAATGAGATTCCCCAGGGCGGGAGTCCCGCCGCCGAAGGGGACCTTACCAGGCCGCGGCTCCTCTTCACTATTGCGCGCCTCCTGCTCGTCGCCGAAGCCGACAGCGACAGCGGGATAACGACTCTTACCCAGGCGGTCGAAGAAGGTTTTGGCGACATTCCCGCGCTGGAGGCGGTTCTTGAGGAGCCGGAAATCGCGGACGCGCAAAAAGAAGAAATAAGGCGTATTATTTCGGATCTTGAAAGCCGGAATGCCGGCGCCGGGGAAACAGGCGGAGAAGGAAACGGGGAAGGCGGGGAAACTGAAAATCCGGAAATCCCCCCGATCCCTTCCGGGCAGGACGCCTAAAAGGATGCGCCGTGGTAGTTTCTATGATGCAGCTAATTTTTGAAATCCCCGACGCGGAAAGCATAAAAGACAAGAGGCGGATCCTCCGATCTGTTAAGGACAGGCTCGTGAAACGTTTCCGTATCAGCGCCGCCGAGGTGGACCTTCAGGATTCCCTTTCCTTCGGGCAAATCGGGGGGGCGCTGGTTTCCAATTCCAGGAATTTCGGGGAAACAGTACTGCAAAAGGCCTTTAAGATGATCGAAGACGAGATGCCGATCCGCATCCATGACATAAAAATTTATTCCGAGGAATTTTAAGGCGTATGGCAAAAAGAAGGTTTATAAAAAACAGCGCCGCGTTATTGCTGGTTTTCTTTTTTGGTTCCTGTATAGGCGTAAGCGCGGATATTACGATCAGGAAAAACGGTTCGGGATTTATCACCCTTGAATACAGGATATCGGGCGAACTGGAATCGCTGGGAAAACTTGACGGCAATGCCCGCTGGCTCCCGGTCCCGATCGGTAGGGCGGATTTTGAACGGACCGTCGGCCGTATTCCCTCGATGCGCATAGCTTCTTTTAGCACGAGGAGGCAGGGCGGGGATATTGTAAACAAGGCCAGGCTCGATTTCGGCAATACCGGGGCGCTGCTTAAATTTTTAGACGCGCTGGGGACGGGCGCCGGCCTTGTTTCGGAAAACAACGGGAAACTGCTTGCCCTGGATTTCGGCGGCGGCGAAGGGGCGCAGGACCCCCTGCTTGCGGAATTTGCCGCGGCGGCGGCGGCCTCTTATTCCCTGGAACTGCGCTTTGATGCAGGCGCGGAAGGGGAGGTTTTTCTTGCCGATAGAGACGGCTTAAAACGCGGGACAGAATCGCTTCCCCGGGGATGGGTTTTACAAAGCGGCAGGAAAGCGGTTTTTTCGGCCCCCATGGGCGATCTCCTTACCGCGGCGGAACCTGTGCGCCTCCGTGTCCGCTGGGCGGAATGAACCTCAGACGCTGCCCAGATAAACCGCCAGGATCGCCGTGCAGAGGGCAAAGAGCCCCAGCCTGGCAAAGATAAACGCCGGTTTTTTGCGTATCCCGTAAGGTACGGCGAATACCATCGCCCGCATCAGGGAGAGCAGGAGGGGGAAGGCGAACAGGGTTACGGTAAGGGCGGACAGGGCAAAATGTGACAGAAAGAGCCGGGAAAGCTCTTCGTTGCCGAGGGCGTCGGTAAAGGTGGCTGCCGGCAGTACCATGAGGATAAGGGAAAAGATAAACGCCGGCACGGCATGGGGCCAGATCATTGCCAGGGAGATGCAGATCAGCATCCAGGTTAAAAGCGGCGCTACGGTAATGTCCAGTATGCTTCCGAAAAGCAAAAGCACGATCGAAAAACAGATAGCGGTAAAACCGTAGAACCCCCCCCGCCGCTTAATCCAGATCAGGGAAAGCAGGGGCGACGGGACGGCGCTGAAAAGCAAAATCCCCGCGAGAAAGGCAAGGCCCATAGCCGTATACAGCCGGTTAAGCGGCAGGTCGGGAAGCGAAATACGGAAAAGCGCGGTAAAGGCATAGAGGAGGGCTTCGCCGGCAATGGCCGACAGAAACAGGGCGGCGCCGTAAAGCAGGGACACCCAGGAATAGGAAAAGCCCAAACGCAGAAGGATAAGCATCTTCAGCCTGCGGAAGAGGAAAAAAAACAAAAATACAATAATAACGATCCCATTGGCAAGGAGGAGCATCCGTATTGTCAGGATTTCCGAAACGAACAGGGTCCTTCCCCGGATACGGTAGATTGAATAATGGGTGTCAAGATTTCCGGCTTCCGCCGCGGCTTCTTTTGAATATTCGGCAAGGGCCCCGGCCAGATAATCGGGGGGCAGAAGGCCCGGCAGCCCGGCGCTTTCCCCGCCGCCCGGCGGCAAAACCCCGGCGGAGCTGACAAGCAGGGAAGGGATATCCCGGCTCTGCATAAATTCCGTGACAGGGTTTTTGCCGATAAGGGAAAATTTGTAGAGCTCGTTGAACCTGTTACTGAAACTGTAGGGGATGCCCCGGCTGTCAAAAAGATCGGTCAGGGGTTTGAGTATTCCAAGCGGGGCGATATGCCCGGGCGAACCGTGGTAAATAAAGACTTCCCCCGGCGGCACGGGAAAATCCAGAAAGAGCAGTATTGAATTTTCAGGATTGTCCAGGGCCGTGTAAATATCCTGCAAGGCGTCCAGGCTTTCCCCGCCGCCGTCTCCTTCATAATCCGGGAAGGCGACGACGATATTTTGCTTCCGGTATTGGTTATTCGCCTCCCGGATAAAACAAAGGCCCATTTCCGCGCCCCAGGAAAGGCCGTTTCCGCCCTGCCGCCCGGAAAGGGGGATTATCAGGACCAGGGAATTGGCGGGCAGCTCTACCGGGATGTCGGCGGACGGGGCAAAGCCCGCGGATATTTCGCCGGCAATATCGGCGTATTCCTTGATCAAAGCCGACATGGAAGAAGCTGCGCCGGACGGGGAGGCGTCTTCTTCTTCTTTTTCCGAAGACGGGATATAAGCCCAGACGGCGCGCCCCGTGCCGCCGTTTTCAAATTCCACTGTTCTTTCGGTAAAGATAACGCCTTCCTGTCTCAGCGCGGCGGCAAGGTTTTCCCGTTCGCTACGATCCCCCTCTGCCGCGAAAACCGCAGCGGAAAAGCCGAGAAAAAACAGAATAAAGCGGAATTTTGCCGATCCCATCCTTATAAATGATAGCCTTTCCTGCCCGTCCCGGTCAATTCTCCCCGCCCTCTGCCCGGCAATTTTCATTTTGCCTTTCTTCGTGTTCCGTGGTGTCCTCGAACCAAAGGTTCG
>JAIRYB010000043.1 GCA_031267955.1 Spirochaetaceae bacterium
AGGTTCAGGGGTTTTCCGATATGGTCGTCCATGCCCGCCCGGAGGCATTTTTCAATGTCCTCCCGGAAAACATTGGCGGTCATGGCGATGATGGGTATTTTCGTTCCCAGCTTTTCCTCAAACGCCCGGATGCGGCGGGTGGCTTCATAGCCGTCCATTTTTGGCATTTGCAGGTCCATAAAAATCATGTCGTATCTGCCGGGATCGGCGCTGAACAGGGACAGGGCTTCCTCGCCGTTTTCCGCGCATTCAATGGCAACCGCTGTCGGCTCAAGAAGGGCAAGCACGATTTCCCGGTTTATTTCCACATCTTCCGCCAGCATTATGCGGTACCCTTCAAAACAGTCCGCCCGGCTCTCTCCGGGCTGTTCGTTTCCGGGGGCAGGCGGGGTATCCGACCCCAGGCATTCGTTAAGGCAGATGGCGACAGCGGACGGGAAGATGGGTTTGGATAGGAATTTGCCTGCCCCCGCGCTTCCGGCTTCGTCTTCTATCAGATTCCATTCCGTGGCGGAGGCCATGATGATTACCGGCTTGTCCGCGTTTTTTTTCTTAATCAGGCGGACAAGATCCATGCTGTCCGTGCCGCGCGCCTTCCAGCCGACAAAGTACATATCGTAGGGGCCGTTTTCCCGGATCAGCGCGGCCGCCTCCTCCCCGCAGGGGGCGGTATCGCAGCCCACTCCGAACCGCCGGGCTATGTCCCCAAAATACTCCCGGATTTCAGGCGCGCTGTCCGCCGCGAAAATACGTATGGCGTTCCAGTTTACCCTGTCCGATAACAGGCGGGCGTTGTCCGGTTTTCCCTCTTTTATTTTTACGGTAAAAATAAAAGAGGTGCCTTTGCCAAGCTCGGATTCGATCCGTATGCCGCCTTCCATCATTTCCACAATCCGCTTGGAAATCGCGAGCCCCAGCCCGGTCCCGCCGAATTTCCGGGAGGTCCCGCTGTCCGCCTGCTCGAAGGAACTGAACAGGCGGGACTGCTGTTCTTTGGAAATCCCTATTCCCGAATCGCTTACCTCGATCCGCAGAGTATAGAGATCGCCTTCCTTTCCGGCAAGGCGGGCGTCAAGCCCGACGGAACCGTAATCCGGCGTGAATTTTACCGCGTTGGAAAGCAGATTCGCGACAACCTGGGCCAGGCGCTGATCGTCGCCAAAGAGGGCGCGCGGAATGGCCTCGTCTATACGGACCATGAGGTTTTGATGTTTTTCCTCCACCCGGAAGCTGATCACGTTTACTGTTTTCTGGAGCATCTTTTCAAAATTGAAATCCGCGGGCGCAAGTTCCAGCTTGTTGGCTTCTATCTTGGACATATCGAGGATGTCGTTGATAACACCCAGCAGGTGGGTGGACGCGTCCCCTATCTTGTCCAGGCAGTAATCTTTTTTTTCCGGGTCCGGAGAGGATTTCGCTATGGCGGTCATCCCGATTATGGCGTTCATGGGCGTACGCATCTCGTGGCTCATGTTCGCCAGGAACGAACCCTTTGCCGTGCTGGCCCGCTCGGCTTCTTCGCGGGCGCGGAAAAGTTCGGAAACATCGTTCATTACCACCACGACGCCCCGGCATATCCCCTCTTTTTCTTCCGCCGGGGTAATGGTTACCTGAAAAACAATATTCGCGCCGCCCGGCAAGGTTACCTTTTCCTCATAACCGGCGCTTTGGTTCGTGTCGATAACCCCGCGGCAGCGCGAGCCGGTTTCGTCTATCCACGCCTCGGGCATGGCGGAGGCGAAGAGGGTCGAGAAGGGAACGTCTACCATTTCGCGCATATCGCTGTATCCGAGAAAGGCCACGATCTTTTCGCTTCCCAGGACAAACCGCAGTTTAAGGTCCAGCATAAAAGTAATGGCGGGGGTGCTTTTCAGCAAAAGGCGGTTGTAAAAATTTGAAAGCTCTTTCGCCGCCTCGTTCGCGTTGCGCAGCCTTTCGGTCTGCTCGTGCATCACGGAAAGGGCGCGGTAATCCCGTTCCAGTTTTTTGAGTTGCCTGGTCAGCTGGAGATGTTCTTTTTCCACATTGTCAGGCGGCATCGCTTACCCCGGTCAAAGCATACAGAAGGTAATCGAACAGTTGTGGAAACGGTTGGAAACTTCGCCGTCCTTGTAGCGGGCGGGGCAAATTTCCCCCAGGCAGTACGCGCCGGCCAGGGATATGCCGGGGGGCAGCATTTCCGACAATATGCTCCCTTCGGCCCCGGCGTCCCTGCCGAGGATTATAGCGCGGCCGCAGCAGGAAATACAGAATACGGCGGAGTATTTGTAATCCTGCCGCTTGTTTATTTCTTCCAGAAGCGCCTTCATGGATTCCCGGCAGGCCGTCATGATATCCTCCTTGCTCACAAGGCAGATATTCGCCAGGGTCCCGGTGGGGACATCGCCGAAAAATTCCCCCGATCCGTCGGCGGGGTTCAGGCCGCAGATATGCCGCATCAGGGGCGTTTCGTCGCCGCCTTCCCTGGTCAGCATCATGGGATAAGAAGTAAAGGCCAGCAGGGGATCTTCCACATCGGTTTTCAAGCCGAAACTTTCCAGATATTTTACAAAAGTTTCGTCGCCGACTTTGTAGACTATGTTTTTATCCGCCTCGACAACCCGGCGTATACGTTCCGCAAAGCGGGAAGTAACATGGCGCAGCACGAAGGCCGGTTTTACATTCCCCCAAACGCCGATGCTTACCATGGCGTCCTTGTATTCATTCCCTGAGAGGAAAGTCCGGGCCAGGTTGTAGTCGTAATCGTCCGAAGCTATGCCGCCCATAAGCGGGACTCCCTGCATGGTCCCGGAGAGGATATCCGGGTAGCGGTCCCCGGAAAAGGGCATGCCGTAGGGGCAGAAGGCGAAAATAACCCCCGGCCTGTCCCCGTAGCCGCCTTCGGAAGGCCCGGCCGCGCGGTAGGCTCCGGCGATCTTCTGTTCGTAATCGCCTTCCGAAAGGGATTCCGAAACCGAGGCAAAGAACCCGCAGTCGTCGGCTGTCAGCACCGTCAGTACTACCGCCGCTTCGTGGTGGCCGCCGCCGTCCAGTACGGCCAGGGTAGTCATGCCGGCAATTTCAAAGCCAAGGGCTTTTTTCAGTTCCCCTGTCAGCGCGGCGCCGTCGGTATCGGCATCGCAGA
>JAIRYB010000052.1 GCA_031267955.1 Spirochaetaceae bacterium
GAAAAACATGAAGAAAAAAGTGTTCTTGGCAAGGATACTCGGCATTTTGCTGGTATTTGGACTGGTTCTTATCGGTTGCCCTACCAGCACATCCGATAATGGCGGTGGCGGCGACATCGGTGGCGGCGGCGATATCGGCGGCGGTGGCTCAAATCCTTTGATTGGGACATGGGAAACAATTGTCAACGGTCAAACCGTCTCTTATACGTTTAGTGCAACCACACTGACGATAATGAGCAACGGTTCGCCAACCGGTACATATTCCTACACGCGTGGTTCTTCAAGCATCACATTGTCAAATGGAGAAACATGGCCTTATTATTTTGAGGGTACTGCTTTATACGTGAATGGGAATAAATTCCTCTAAATAAAAAAATGCTAATAGCCAAATGTTTTCATTCTGGTAAGCATTTGGCTACAAAAATTTTCGGAGATATAATAATGAAGCACAAAAATTTATTAACCATTGGTATAACAGTAATCTTTGTCACGCTATTTACTGGGTGCCCTCAACCAATAGAGGATGATGTTAAAATAGTACCGGAAAAACTTAGAGGAATATGGGTTAACAATTCTGTCATGATAGCCTTTACTGCGGCAAGTTTATCATTCGGCGCAGGCGATCTTCACTCACCGGTGTATACCGTTACGCAGGTGAACGATTCTTCTATATTTGTTAAAGATGCCGATGGGGCGGTAATTCTATTTGCCAACTATACCATGCCCAATTCAACCACCCTAGGTCTTAGCGGAGGACAAACAAGTGGAACTGCCTTTGCCGGAACATATATTAAATCTATGGATTGATTGGCATTTAAAACAAGAACAATCACCGCTGTCCGGTTTAAGCCTCTAAAAAACAAAAAGGTGGAGTTTTGTGAAGCAAAACTCCGAAGCAAGGGATAGGAGGGGGCGCGGAGCGCGCCACCACAGGACCCTCGCGGGCTTGCCTTTCCTTGCGGCATAGGCCCGTAGGGCCTGCCGCGCCCGGATTACCGACAGAATACGAAATTGCCACATTCTTCTGTTTTATGCTAGTATTTTTCCCACTGTTGTACTATTCTATGAATCTATGGGAAAGCGGCCGGGTATGGGCGCGGAAATTTTACGAGAGGAGCTGGTATGGAAAAGCTACGGATGGGTGTTTTGGGGTGTTCCCTTCATTATTCGCTGAGGATTGCCGCGGGCCTGCGGGAATCGCTTTTAGTGGAGCCTTACGCGGTGGCGTCCCGGGACGAGGCAAGGGCACGGAAATACGCGGAAGACTGGGATTTTTCAAAGTGGTACGGTTCTTACGACGCGCTGCTTGCCGATCCCCAGGTGGATTTTGTCTACTGCCCCCTGCCGAACCACCTGCACCTTGAATATATCAAAAAATGCGCCGACGCGGGAAAGCCCGTACTCTGCGAAAAACCCGTCGGCCTTAACGCGGGGCAGGCGGCCGAGGCGGCCGAATACTGCCGGAAAAAGCAGGTCCCCGTGATGGAGGCCTTTATGTACCGCTTCCACCCCCAGTGGCGTCTGGCAAAAGACATTGTCCGTTCCGGCGAATTGGGGGCTGTCTTGAGTACCAACGGGATTTTTTCCTACAACCTTAAAGACCCTTCCAATATCAGGAATATCAGGGAGGCCGGGGGCGGCGGCATCCTTGATATCGGGTGCTATACTGTTTCTTCGGCCCGTTTTCTTATGGGCGGGGAGCCGGAACGGGTGCTGGCCAGCTATATCCGCGACCCGGTTTTCAAGACCGATATTCTTGGCTCGGCCCTGCTTGATTTTGGCAACGGCCGGGTGTCGACCTTTACCATAGGCACCCAGTTCTTCCCCTACCAGCGGGTTACCGCGCTGGGAACCGGGGGCAGTCTTTCCATCCAGGTGCCTTTCAACATGTACGCCGACATTCCGGGCAGGGTAACTGTCTGTACCGATTTGGGGGAGCGGGTAATCGAAACCGAGATTGTCAGCCAGTACCTGCTGGAATTTGACGCCTTCGCCGGCGCGCTTATCGGCAAAACCCCTGTTCCCACGCCGATTACCGACGCTGTCGCCAATATGGCGGTCCTTGACGCGCTGTTCGCCTCCGGCGAATCGGGAAAATGGGAACAGGTTAAGCGGTATTAAGGAACCGGGGTATATGGAAGTACATATTTATACCGACGGCGGCTGTTCCGGCAATCCCGGGCCGGGGGGATGGGCCTATATAATACTGCGGCAGCGCGGGAAGCCGGACGGCGGGAAAGGGGCGTCCCGGAAGGCCGCGGGCGGAACGGAGATACTCGTTGAAAAATACGGGGGGTCGCGGCATACGACCAACAACCGCATGGAGCTGACCGCGGCGCTTTCCGCCCTGGAAATGCTGAGAAAACTCAATATCGCGCCTAAAACGGTGGTTGTATTTACCGATTCCCAGTACGTGCAGAAGGGGATGACCGAATGGCTCCCTGCCTGGAAGGAAAAAAACTGGATAAACAGCGACAGGCAGCCGGTTAAAAACCAGGACCTCTGGATGAAGCTGGACGAGCTGGCCCCTTTTTTTTCCATCCAGTGGAACTGGGTCAAGGGCCACGACGGGAACGAGCTCAACGAACGCTGCGACGCCCTAACCCAGAAGGCTATAGAGCATATCAGATAGGCGCGCGGGGCGCGCGTTTCCCCAGAAGGGCGGCGGCTATTTCGGCGAAGCCTTCGCCGCATTCGCGCGAGGCGGCGAAGGCCGGCCAGTGTTTGATCAGGGCGGCGTAGCGCCTGACATTGGCGACGGCGCAGGCCAGCGGGAAGCGGGCGAACATCGGCTCGTCATTCGGGGAATCCCCCACAAAAACGATTTCCCGATCGCCCGCGCCTCTCCGCCAGCCGAAACGGCCGGAAAGGAAATGTTCCGCCATGGAAAGTTTGTCGTAGGCGCCCATCCAGATATTGACATGTATTGAAGAAACCTTGGCCCTGGCGCCTTCGGCTTCCGCGATAAGGCGGATCTTTTCGGCGGCGTCCAGGGAGAGGACGGGCTCCTCCTCGGCAAAGTCAACGGCAAGGTCGAAGAGGCGGGCAAACTGATCCTTGGCGGCCCTGGCCCCCGGGACTTCTTCAAGGACGCGGCGGCGGATACGTTCCAGAACAGGGTGGTTATTGCGTACCGCGCCGGGGTGGAAGTCCTGCCGCAAAAGCGGCCTGTTGTCCCTTTCTTCCCAAAACGCCAGGGCGCCGTTCTCTCCGATCACGCCGTCCACGGGCCATTCGCGGGCGATAAGGTCGCACCAGCCCGCGGAACGGCCGGTAACAGGGACAAGCTTCAGCCCGGCGCGGTGGAGGTCCCACAGGGCCTGGTACGAAGCATCCATGAGCCTGCCTTCGCGGGTAAGGGTATCGTCAATATCCATGAGAATATAGCGAACGCCCTCCGCGTCGGAGGGCGTCATTTCTTCAATGGGGATCATATAACAGGAAGGCCTTTCCCCGCATAAAATATCCGGCCGCTTCCGGCGGCCGGGCAAATTCCTAATTTTCTTCCCGGATGATTATTTCCCGGAAACCCGCATAACCCAGAAGGCGGGCTACTTCGCTCATATCGCGGGCGCGCACCCCGGAAAGCACCACGCGGTACATTTCCCCATACCGTTCGTAAGCCGGGGTAAACCCAAGGATTACCAGGTGATCAAAGGCTTCGCGGGCGTTGACCGTACTCTTGTACGCGCCAACCTGGACCCGGTAGACATGGTAGCCGCCGGCCGGGGGCATGGCCGGCTTAACCGTAGCGGGGGGCAGGCTGTAGTTAGGCTCCCATTCAACCGGCCCCGGCGTTATTCTCTGGGTGGGCTGGGCCTGCGGGGGCGCCGCCCGTGCGGCCGGCCTGGAAGCCCTCGGCGGTTCGTACTCTTCAGGCGCTGGGGCAGGGGTTTGGACTACCGGGGCGGGGGCCTGGACTACCGGAGCCGGAGCCGCAGGGGCCGGGGCTGCTGCCGGGGCCTGCGTTTGGGGGATGGTCGCGTAAGTATACGTGGGCGAGCCGCCGTTCATTCCCGGGGGGGTTGTGTATATAGGGACGACCATTATATTGGGCGTCTGGGATGTCGAATTCTGCGGCGGAGAAGCGGCGGCCGCAGGCGCTACCACGGTCGGCCCCATCATGGTGGGGGTACTGGTGGGCGAACTTGTGGGCGCGGTATTCGGCGCGTTTGTCGTGACCGGCGCGGTTGTGGTATTAGGGGCCGGGGATACTATCGGCGTGGAGGTGGCGGTATACGGCGTATTCGCGGTATTCGGGGTATTGGCCGTATTCGGCGCGGTTGTGGGCGCGGTATTCGGGGCCGAAGCCATAGTCGGGGCGGTTGTCGGCAGCGCGGCGATCACGGGCGATGCGCCGGCAGGAGCCGCCGGGGTCTGGGCCGGCTGTACAACAGGCTGGGGCTGGGCCTGGACTATGGGCTGGGGTACAGGCTGGGGCTGGGGCTGAGGTTCGGGTTCCGGCGCGGGCTTGGGTTCCGGTTCCGGCTCGCGGGGCTGGGGCTGGGGTTCCGGCTGGGGTTCCGGCTCGGGTTCAGGCGCCAGTGCGGGTTCAGGCGCCGGTGCGGGTTCCGGCTCGGGTTCAGGTTCCGGCTCGGGTTCAGGCGCTGGTTCGGGTATAACTTCCGGCACCGGCTCGGGTTCCGGCTCCTCGGGCGGAGGCGGGGGCGGCGCTACATCGCGCTGGGCGGGGCGCCTGTTTTCGATAACTTCAATGGCAACGGGGGTAGTACCCTCGCCCATACCCAGGCTTTGCGCGGCGGCCGCGGAAAGGTCGATAATGCGGTTTTCCGACGCGGGGACACGGCCGGCTACGGTAACAATAACCTGCTGGCCGTTTTGCTGGTTGGTAACCCTAAGCTGGGTACCTATGGGAAGGCTTGGATGAGCGGCCGAGAGGCCGGGGGCAGTCAATTGATGCGTGGCAGGTCCTGATTGCCGAAAGTTCCTGATTTGCTGTGCATAAGAGACTGAAACTACCAACAAACCGCATATCGCAACCATCAGGATCTGCCTCGTTTTCATTCTACTTGAACCTCCATTTGACGTTCATGCTTAAAGAGCCCAATTTCATAACCGACCATAAGGGTAAATTTATGACGGTCGATGGCTATATACTGGCCGTTCAAAGTGCTTTTGCCGTCTTTATCTTTGAATGTCAGCGTGCCGAAATCTTTGGAATAGCGCATATCGATTACCAGAGCGCCCGGGCCCATTTTTATGCCTGTATAGAAACCGAAAGTCATACCCAGGGGGACTCCGTCCACGCTGACCTGCACGGTATTCGATTCTTCTTCCACGTATGCACCTGGGCCAGGAGTCCCTTGGATATTGTCCACAAGCCTGTTGGTTCTGGACTGGGCTTCTCCCAGGGGAAGGTAGAAATAAGCGCCCCCGTAAGGGGCGAGCATAAGGGGCCCATAGCTGAATTCAATTTTAAGCATAAGGGGAAAGGTAAACGAGAAGAAGCTGTACTCATCGGTCCAAAGGCCGTTCTTGTTTACTTCCTGCTTGGGTATAGTATCCGGGTAGTGGTAAGAATACCCCGCCCATTCCCAGGAAAAGTGCACCTCGGTTTGAAGCTCCAGATAGAGCTTGGGATCGCCATTGAGGGGGATATTGAGGAAAGGCACCATTATTGTAAGCGAAGCCGCGGGCGAAATGCCTATGCCCGAGCCGTTGAAATCCGGGGCTTTATTGCCGTCACTATTGTAACCTTGCAGATCCTTGTTCCAGGCCAGAGTACCGCCGGTGAGCAATCCCAGATACAGCCACTTGGTACGCCAGTTCAGGTCTTCCAGCATATTCTTGGAGGGAATATTGCCCAAAAGGGACCAGACCAGAATCGGCACCAGGTCCAGGGCTTCTTCCAGGTCCACATAAACCATTTCCTCGGAAAGCAGGAGGCTTGAATCGGCCAAACGCCAGAGGGATATCTGGAACAGCATGTCGCCGACTTCCTCTACCAGGGTGCCGGAGATTGAATACTCCGCTCCCTGCGAGGCATCGGTCGGGTTAACTGTGTCGGATGTCATAGCGTTTGACTGCACTATCGTAAAACCTTCCGTTCTTTGGACTTCCGCGATCATGGCTTCCATTATTGGGTCCGCGTCCTCCAGATTGGTCCCTGTGATGGGCATTATCTGGACGGCCGTGGTAAGCCTGACGTCATCGGCAAATACGGCAAAAGGCATGAACAAGAACAGCGAAAAACCAACGAACACCAGGGGGATCCGCCTCTCTATCCTGTTTTTCCTTTTCCCGCTGAAATTAAACAAACCCTTCGTGTCTCTTTTCCGCATAGATTCACTCTTTTCTTCCGTGATTATTTAGGGAGTAACACTCCCCATATACACCGAAGGGGTTTGATAGATTACTATCTATACAACCTTCGGCATATTTTCGCATTTTCTTAAGCTTTTTTAACTAACTATCTGCCGGCCGGCGCCAAACAGCGCCGCGTACAGGACAGCCAGGTAAAACCGCCCGCTTAAAACCCGCGCGCCCGCGATTGGAACGCCCGGCCCTGTAATCATAACGGGCCCGCTTTGAGGGGCTCCCGCCATGCCGAAGTCCCGCCGACTCCTATTCCCCGGACGCCTTTCCCGTTACGGAAGCCGCCAGACAATAACGTTAAACGTAAAAAAGGTATGTATCTCTCCTTTGCGCAGCGGGCCTGCTTCCGCCCGGCCGCTGTTTCCGGCCGGCAGAATTATTGATCGGGTTTTGCCTATCTGCGGAAGCCGGGTGAAAGACAACGCCGCCCTTCTTTTAAAAAGCGCAGAACGGGCCAGCCGTAGTTCCCCCGAAAACATTCCTTCCCGAAAAGACCGTCCCCTGATCCTGTCTTACCCGATTACTTTTTTAAATGAAAATCCGGCGTAGTCCAGCAAGATGAACCATAATCTTCATAGTACCATAAATAGGCGGGGTTTTCAAGTTTCAGGGAAGGGAAAGTTGGTTTTGGATAAAATCAAATTAAAAAACGGCAAAAAAATATGAAATTGGCGAAAAAAAACACTAAAAAAAGAGCGTCCGGGGAAAACGGCGCGGCAGTTTCAATTGAAAACGGCGGGCAGTCCCGCGACACCCGCCGCCCGGCCGGGGCGCTATCCCAGGATCTGCTCGTCGATGGGTTTGCCGCCTGGGACCATGGGGAAGACTTTCTCATCGGGATCAATGCGGGCCTCTATCAGGGCCGGGCGGCCGGCGGCGAGATCCCCGAGCGCGGCTTCCAGGGCGGCGCCGAACGCGGCCTCGGTTTCAACAAAGGCCGCGGAGCTAAAGCCGTAGGCCGCGGCGAGTTTTACAAAATCAGGGGGGCGGTCCAGGGTTGTTTCGGCGTAACGGGCATCGTAGAAAAGGGTCTGCCACTGGCGCACCATGCCGAGGACGCGGTTGTTGATAATCACGATGAGGACGGGGATACGGTACGCGCCGATGGTCGCGAGTTCCCCGCAGTTCATGCGGAAAGAGCCGTCCCCGGTAAAGAGGACGACGGGCCGTTTCGGGTTGGCCGTCTTCGCGCCTATGGCGGCGCCCAGGCCGAAGCCCATGGTTCCAAGGCCGCCCGAACTGAGAAAAGAGCGGGGGCGGGAGACAGGGTAGAACTGGGCGGCCCACATCTGGTGCTGGCCCACATCGGTGACGACTATGGCATCCCTTCCCAGGCGGCGGGCGGTTTCCTCGATGACAAAGCGGGGGTGAAGGGCGGCCTTGCGGCGGTGGTCTTTGGGGATCTGGGTTTTCCAACGCTCGACCTCTCCGTTCCATTCGGTGGCGACCTTTGGGGGGAGCTTTTTGAGGACCCGGCCTAAAGTGGCCTTGATATCGCCTACGACCCAGGCGTCCGAGGGGATATTCTTGTTGATCTCGGCGGGATCGATGTCAAAATGGATGATCCGGGCGGATTTGGCGAACCGGTCTGCCCGGCTGGTGACGCGGTCCGAAAA
>JAIRYB010000070.1 GCA_031267955.1 Spirochaetaceae bacterium
CATAACGCGCCTTCTGTCTACCCCGCGCCGCCCGCGCTGGCGCGGGCGGCGCGGGGCAAGGGCCGCCGGGCTAGAACCGCTCTCCGCCGAAACTGGGCGGGGTCCTGGGTTCTTCCGGCCTTTCGCGTAGAGGCGGCGCCTGAACCGGGGCGTATACCGGCTGTCCCGGAGACGGTACGGCGTATTGGGGGATATCCGGGTCCGGCATACCGAAGACCTTAATTCCCTCGTCGGGAAAGCCCTTTTTGACCGCGTTTATCGCCCGCTCAATACCCCGGGCCTCTTCCGGCTCGCACCAGATAACCAGCGCGAAATTTTCTTCCGGCCAGATGGCGTCCCCCATGCGGGGGCCGCATCTGCCCACTCCGTTGACATTGGTGTACTTGGTATAAAACTTGGCTACCCCCTCGTTCTTCAACGCCTCGAGAATGTTTTCTTCCACCGAATGATTTGCAACAATTTCTATCCTGATCATAATCCTGCCTCCCCTCCGGAAATGCCGCCGGCGGCCTGCCGCTGCCTTGCCTGTTTCCGGGTAATGCCCGCGGCAATACGCTCCCGGCGGGCTTCCGCCCTGGCGATCCGCTGATCCGAACTCTTGTTCATAATATAGTACACTGCCGGCATCAGGAATAGGGTCATCAGGGTACCAAAGGAAAGCCCGCCCAGAACGGTTTTACCAATAGGCGACACCATCTCCGATCCTTCGCCGGGGAAAAAGGCCATCGGGGCAAGGCCGAGTATGGTGGTCAGCGTGGTCATCAGGATGGGCCGCAGCCGGTTGCCCGCCGCTTCGACACAGGCATTGTGCAGGGAAAGTCCCCGCTTGCGAAGCATATTGGTGTAATCCACCAGCACAATGCCGTTATTGACGATAACCCCGACAAGCACCAGCAGCCCTACCGCGGTAAGTATATTAAACGTATCCCCGGTAATAAGGTATATAGCCACAATGCCGATAACCGAAAGCGGTATGGTAAAGATAACGATAAAAGGATCCCTGAACGATTCAAAAAGAGCCGCCATGATCCCAAACACCAGACATGCCGCGACCGATATTATCAGTACAAAACGCAGCATCAGCTTCATCATCTCCGAGTTATCCCCGGCATATTCAATAACCACATCATCTTCGGCGGGAATCTCCGACGTTACCAGGGTACGGACCTTTTCCTCAATTACATTGAGCTTGGTCCCGGGAACTACTCCGCTGGTAACGTGGATTACCCTGCTCTGGTTTTCGCGGTTGATGGTCATGGGGCCCGTCCCCTCCACATAGGAGGCAAAGTTGGACAGGGGCACGCGGCCCGCCACCTGGCTGTTCACAAAGATATGATCCAGCGCCGGCCTTGTACTCCGGTCCGCTTCCGCGAGTATCAGCACTACATCGTAGTCGCTGCCCCCCGATTTGTAACGGGTAGCGGTAATGCCGTCCACCGCCGCCTTGATCTCGTTACCGATAGTGTAGGTATTGAGTCCCAGTGCGTAGACTCTGTCCCGATCCAGTTCAATCTCTATCTGCGGCATCCCGTCTTTCAGGCTTACCTGGGGTTCGGTAACTTCGGGGATATTCTGTTTAAGCAGATCGGCGATTGTTTCGGCAATCGCCTTCCCCTTTACCAGATCATCGGTGCGGATGACAATATCAATAGGATTACTGCTGCCCATCATGCCGCCTCCCTGGAAGTTGAATATCACCCCGGGGAACTGGTTAAAGTACCCGCGAATCTTTTCCTTAATGATATCGGCGGAATCAATGCGCTCTTCGAATTTGGGAAGGTTGATCCTTAAAGAGCCGGAATTACTGCTGCCGCTGCTGAACATACCTCCGCCCCCGGCATTAAGCGTTATCCGCTCATAACCCTGCACCTCGTTCTCGACAATAGCCTGGAGCCGGTGGAGCGTCGCCTCGGTTTCCGCAAGCGGGGCCCCCATGGGAAGAGTAGCAGTGATTGAAACATTGTCCTGCTCCTGATCCGGCATAAAGACCCACCCTATCACCGGGATAAGCGCGAGGCTTCCCGCAAAGAGGACAAGAATAGTTCCGATGGTAACAATTTTATGATGCAGCACCCAGTTGACGGATCCGCGGTAGGCATTATCAAGGCCCAAAAAGAACCTCTCGAACGCCCGGTCTATGGGCGCGAGAAACCCCTTTAATGGTTTCTGTTTCCGGGTTACAAGGGGGAAATAATGGCTCGACAGTACCGGCACCAAAAAGACAGCCACAAGGAGGGAAGAAGAAAGGGATATAACCACGGTAAAGGCCAGCCCCGCGAACATTTCCCCGGCAACCTCGAGAAGGCCCTGGAACATAACCAGGGGCGCGAAGACGCAGATAGTAGTAAAGGTACTGCCGGCAATGGCGATCATCATCTCCTGGGAGCCAATGACAGCCGCAGTGGCAAGCTTGGCCCCCTTTTCCCGGTAATGGTAAATATTTTCCAATATAACGATGGAGTTATCTACCAGCATACCGACCCCCAGGACCAGGCCCGCCAGGGTCATAAGGTTAAGGGTAAGGCCGGCAAAGTACATCAGCATAATCGTAACGATAATCGAAACAGGAATACTGACGCCGATAATCAGGGTCGGCTTTACCGAGCGCAGGAAAACAAAAAGGATAATTATTGCCAGAAGCGCCCCGGAAACGGCGCTCTCGCCTACCTGGTTAATGGAATTCTCGATCTGGTCCGTGGTATTGAACAGCTCGGTGATCTTGATGTCCTGGGGAAGCTCCTGGGTAATCCGGACCAGCCGGCTCCGCAGTTCCTTGGCGGTCTGGACAGAATTTTTGCCGCTCTGCTTCTGCACCTGCATCATCACCGCAGTCTGGCCGTTCACGTAAACCAGGCTGGTTTCGTCCCGGTAGCCCTCGTACACATCGGCAATATCGCGCAGGAATACCGAACGCGGCTGCTCAATCCCGTCCGCGGTCATTCCGCCCCCCTTGTAGGAGATAACGGTATTTCTAATTTCGTCCAGGGATGTATACTCTCCCATGGTGGTAAGAAGGTAGGAAAGCCCCCCTTCAGTAATGGTCCCCGCGGCGATCTGCTGATTCTGGGCCGCCAGCATTTGCTGTATCTGGGTCACGGTAAGGCCGTAAGCCTCCAGCCGGCTTTGCGGGATCTCTACCCTTATGATCTTTTCCCGGCCGCCGTTCACGCTCGCGGTAGCCACCCCCGGCGTCTGCTCGAGACGGGGGACTATCGTGTCCTCCGTAATTTCCCTCAGCTCTTCCGGGCTGCGGTTGCCGGTCACCATAAGGCCCATGATGGGAATCATTGCCGGATCGAATCTGAATATCATGGGAGATTCCGTGCCGGTCGGGAGATAGCCCCGTACCCGCTCCAGAGAGTCCCGGACGGAATTGGACGCGTCCACCAGATCGGTGCCGTAGGTAAATTCCATAATAACCATACTGGACCCTTTTGACGAGGTCGATGTTACCGTTTCCAGGCCGGACGCACTGGAAAGCGCCGCCTCCAGCGGCCGGGTTACGCTTCGTTCCACTTCTTCGGGGCCCGCCCCGGAAAAGCTGGTATACACCACCAGGTAGGGAGGGTTAATTTCCGGCATTAAATCGATTGGAAGATTAATAAACGCGAAAACTCCCAGCATGATGAGCAGGAGAAAAATGATAAATATCGTGGTAGGCCGCGATACGATTGATTTTGCAAAACTCATATCCGATAACTCCTAATTTTCGCTTAAGGGGGGTACCCGGTCAATAATATTGATCCTGGCCCCGTCTTCGAGCAGGGTATGCCCTTTAATAATAACATCCTCGTCGGGCCTGAGTCCCTGCGCCACTTCCATCACCCCGTCCACCGTGATGCCGGGTACAATCAGTTTCCTCCGCGCGACCAGTACCGAGGGGTCTTCCAAATCCTGTTCCGCGGTAAACACATAGTCTTCCCCGAAACGCTGCACCATGGCGGAAGACGGGATCTTTACGATGTCTTCTTTCCGCTCGATAATAATCCGCACCTTGGCAAACATGCCCGCCTTGAGACGGCCCCCCTGATTGTCCACATTGACCCGTACTTCCATAGTCCGGGAACCGGGATCCACCACCGGGGATACTTCGGTCACGCTCCCCCGGAACACCTCGCCGGGCCACGCGTCCAGCGTTATTTCGCAGGGCAGCCCCCGGGCCATCTTGGAGATGAAACGCTCCGCCACATAGAGCTTTATCTCCAGGGCGCTGCCCCCCGCGATCCGGGCAAGCGGCACCGCCTGGCTCACCGTCATCCCGACCTGGGCGGGCAGGGCGGTAATCGTTCCCGCGATAGGCGCCCTGACGACGCTCGCCACATAGTCCATGCCCGGCCGCGAAGGATCAACTTCAGCGACAGGCTGGTTCCGGGTAATCCGGTCGCCCACCGCTACCCTTAGCCGCGACACTTTTCCCGCCACATCGGAGTAAACATCCACCGAGGAACCTGCCACTATATCTCCGGAAAGGGCAAGGTAATCCCGTATCTGGCCCTGTACCGCGGCGATAGTGTTCACCGCGAAAACCGCCGCCGGGGGCGCGTCCGGGCCGCCGGGTTTTCCGGGATCGCCCGCCTCCCCCTGCCTGCATCCGGCAAGGGCAAGGATCCCCAGCGCCGCGATTTTGGCAAAAATATTTATCTTAATTTTTTTCATTTAACGCCTCCGTTGCTCAAGGTTCCAAAGGGCACCCCTATGGCATATTCAAGATCGATAAGACTTGTAAGATAGTTAAACTGCTGCTCCAGAACGCCGATCCTCGCGCGCCGCAGTTCCAGTTCCGCATTCTGAACCTGGAGATAATCGTTCAGGCCCGCGCGGTAGGCGTTTTCAGTAAGCCGGTACGACTGCTCGGCCAAACCCACCGTCCTGTTCTGGGCCTCCATGGTAGTTTTGGTTTTCTCCAGGGACAGCACCGTATTGTAGATTTCCAGCTCCGTCCCCCTCATCATCTGGGACAGCCCGATAGTAGCGTTTTGAATACTGTTATCCACATCCTTTAAGCCCTGGCCCTCTTTGGTAAAGGGAAATAAATTATTCAGATTTATCCCCAGGGTAATGGAAAAAGTACCCCTGTCGCTCCAGTTATTCCCTTTGAACCAGGTGTCCTTAAAAGGATCGGCTATAAAGGTAGGCGAATAGTTCCAGCCCAGGTTAAGGTAGGGCGTGTAAAGCTGGAGCGCCTGTGCCTGCCGTGAAGTTTTCAGGGTAAGAAGCTGCTGCCGCAGTTCCAGAATATCCGGCTTGTTTTGGGCCGCCTTTGAAAAAAGCTCGCCCATTTCCAGGTCCACGAAACCCGGCATATCGCCCACCGGAACAAGCTCAAACTGGGTGTCGTAGGGAAGGCCCAGGGTCATGGCAAAATTGGCCATAAGCATCTTCAGGCCGTTTTCCGCCTGATCGATAGTGGGCAGCATATTGTCGCGGGAAACCTGGGCCTGGAGCAGGGTCAGCTGGGGGGACAGCCCCGAGCGGTAATTCGCTTCCGCCATGGCAACCTGCCGATCCGCAGTGGCAAAACTTTCCCTAAGCAGGGAAACATTCTCCTCTGCCAGAAGAATCTGATAATAGGCCTTGCGCACGTCCCGTTCCATCTGTATCCTCGCCTTTTCGTAGGAAACACGGCCGGTCTGATAGTCCATCCTGATGCTTTT
>JAIRYB010000081.1 GCA_031267955.1 Spirochaetaceae bacterium
TTTCTGGACGCTTCGGTTCGCGTCGAGGTTTTACAGGCCCTTTCAGTCCTGGCGCTGGGAAACAGCGGGCTTGTTGAAAACCTGATCCGTTTTACCGCCGGCCAAAACGATCTCTTTCACGCGGGGATAAGCCCCGATTATGTCACCCTGTCCGCCTGCATTGCCGCCCTGGGCGCTTTGCGGGACAGCGCCGCCGTCCCGGTGCTTTTTTCGATCATGCGTACGAACCACCCCCATCCCATTCCGGACGAAGCGGAAGCGGCGCTTGGGGAACTTCCCTGGGATAACGGCCAGTACCTTGTCGAGGTTATCCGCCGCAATGATTATCCTGACAAACTCGCGGCCTTTAACGCGGCGATCGGCAACAAAACCTACAACGACGCCGAAAAGGGGACGGTTGCCGAGGCCGCGCTGGAAGTAGGCCTGGATTTTTTTCCGGGAAACGGCGAAGGGGAAAAAATACTGGAAGATCTGCGTTACGAAGCGGTCCGGCTTATCCGGGATTTGCAGTGGAACCAGGCCGAGCCGCTTGTGATACGGCATTTTTACCAGGTTAGGCAGGGTTACGAGGATGAAACTGTCGACAAGGAACAGTTTCTGGAGGCGATTTCCTGCCTCGGCGCCATGGGGACGCCGGAATCCGCGCGGGTGCTGAGCCTCCAGCTTGGGTATTTTAATTTGAGGATGGAACAAAAAGGCGAATACGACGATCCGGTCATCCTGGAAGCGGTAAACGCGCTGGGAGAACTGGGCGATAAAGCCGCCTTTGAAAATTTAATGACTACCGCCAACCTGTCTTATCCTGAACACATACAGAAAGCCGCGAGGGAGGCTCTGGTTCATCTCAAATGGTAAAATTTCCTGAAATTCCGCCCCTTTTCTTTACCGTGCCGGGCGCCGCCTGTCTTTACTATGCCCTGCCCCCCCTTATGGGACGGGGCCTTCCCTGGGCCGTGCCTTTGCTGGCCGCGGCCGCCCTGCTCACAGCCCTTACCGCCTTTTTCCGGGTCCTGGGCTCGCTTCCCGCAGCCTGTATAGGCGCGGACGCGCGGCGGCTGTCCGGAAAATTCGCGCTTTGCCTCGGTTTCCTGGGGGCCGGGATCTTCCTGGGAACAGGCGCGCGTATCGCGGCTTCTGCCGGGACACGGCTGGGCCTGGAGGAGGGGCGGATCATAGGTATAGCGGGAAAGCTCAGCGAAGACCCGCGGCTGGCCGCGGACGGCCGGGGCATGGGGAAAATCGAACTGGAATATGCCCGGGGGAAAGGCGGCCTGCGCGTTTCGGCCCGGGGGGGCGTCGCGGTCTTTTTCCCGGACGAGGCGCTTGCCGGGCTAAGGTCTTTCGGCCGGGGTAGCGGGATCTATGTCGAGGGGGATATGGCCGGGGGAAGGGGAGGGCCACTTTTCCGCGCCCGGGCCGTGCATATAACAACGGAGGCCCCGGCGCTTGAACAATTCCGGACGGATCTGCGTTTGAATATGGCGGAAAAATTTTCACGCCATAGATGGGGCGGCCTTTCCCTGGCCCTGCTTTTGGGCATGAGGGACAATCTTGATACGCAGCTCGCGCAATCCTATAAAGACGCCGGGTGCGCCCACGTTCTGGCCCTATCGGGGATGCATCTGGCAATTGTTTCCGCCGTGCTGGCATTTTTCCTGAAAAAGCCGCTGGGCCTCAGGGCCGCCGCACTAAGCGGGGCGCTGTTTATCGTTGCCTATGTTTTCCTTGTGGGGGTCCAGCCTTCCCTTGCCCGTTCGGCGATCATGTACATGCTCGGCGCCCTGTCGCTGCTTGGGGCGTTCCCCAGGAAAGCGCCCTTTTTGCTTGCCGCGGCTTTTCTGCTCCAGCTCTTGATATGGCCCTCTTCCGGGGATTCCCTTTCCTTCATCCTCTCCTATCTGGCGCTGGCGGGCATCCTTTTTACCGGCGAGGCCGTTCATAGTCTGTTCCGGGGCCTGCTGCCGGAAATTGTATCGCAGCCCTTGTCCGCGTCGCTAGGCGCCTTTATCGCTACATCCCCGGTAACCGCGGCCTTTTTCGGGATTATCCAGGTATCGGGCATTATCGCGGGGCTTGTAATTGTACCGCTCACGACGCTTTTTATGCTTGCAAGCATGGCCGAGCCTCTCCTATCCCTTGTCCCGTTCCTGGGAAGAGCCGCGGATTGGGCGCTGTCCCTGCTTTACCTGGTTTTGGAAAACCTTGTGGGAACCGCGGCCCGCATACCCCCGCTGCGGGTTTCCGCCGCCCCGCCGGTGCTTGCCTTAGCGGTTTTGCTGGCCCTTGCCGTATATTTGCTTAACAGCCGCCTTGCCGCCCGGAGAAACAGGATTGGCCCCTTTTCCTAATTACGATTCCCCGGCGGAACTGAGGCGCTTTCTGGAAAGCCGGAATCTTGGGATGAGGAAGATGTACGGCCAGAATTTCCTGGTTAACGGCAGCGCCCGTAAAAAGCTCCTGGACGCCCTGGAGGCGGGGAACGGGGACGCGGTTTGGGAGATAGGGCCCGGCTTAGGCGCCATGACCGCCGGGCTTCTGGAAAGGGGCGCGCTGGTAACGGCTTTTGAGATAGACAGGGGTTTCTGCGCGGTTTTAAGAGAATTTTTCGGCGCTTCGCCGGCTTTCACCTTGATCGAGGGGGACGCCCTTAAAACCTGGCCGGAAAACCGCGCCTCCGGGGATTACCTTTTCGGAAATTTGCCGTATAATACCGGAGCCGCCCTGCTTGCGGATTTTATCGAACGGAAAAAACACTTTAAACGGATGGTAGTTACCGTGCAAAAAGAGGTTGCCCGGCGCATGGCCGCAAAACCGGGATCGAAGGACTATTCCTCCTTTTCTCTGCTTTGCGCCTCGTCGTACCGTGCCACCCTCCTCCCGGTACTAAAGGGATCTTCTTTTTACCCGGAACCCCGGGTAGATTCCCAGGGGGTAAGACTCGATCCTGTTCCCGGCCGGGAAACCGCCTCTTACCCTTCCTGTTTTTTCCCCCTGGTACGCAGCCTCTTTTCATCGCGCAGAAAAACAGTGAGGAACAACCTGAAAGCCTTTATCGCGGATTCCGCCGCCCGGGCCGCCGCGGGGATCCCCGCCCGGGAAATTACCGAAGAAGCCCTGGCGCTGGCCGGAATACAGGGCGGGGAAAGGCCGGAGCGTCTCGGCGTGGAAGAGTTCAGTGCCCTGGCCGGGGCGGTAGAAAAGCTGCTTGAAACGGGGAACCGTTATGGCGTTTGAAAATATCGCCCCCGCGATTGCGTCTGTCAGGGACCGAATCGGGGCCGCCTGCGCGCGTTCCGGCAGAAAGGCGGAGGAAGTGCGCCTTATGGGGGTGTCCAAATTCCACCCGGCCGAGGCGGTTGAGGCGGCGTGGAAAGCCGGCCTGGGCCTTTTCGGGGAAAACCGCGTCCAGGAAGCCGCCGGGAAGTTCTCAAGGCCCGGCGCGTTCAGGGAAAGCCGCCCCGGAATGGAACTCCACATGATAGGGTCGCTCCAGCGGAACAAGGCGAAAGCCGCTGTTTCCCTCTTCGACTGTATCCAGTCCGTTGACCGGGACGAGCTTATCGCCGAACTGGCAAAATTCGCCCCCGCCCGGATCAGCGGGGGGGTCGCGCCCCTGGGCGTGCTTTTGGAGCTCAACGCGGGCGAGGAATCAAAAACCGGTTACTATAACGAAGACGCGCTTTTGCGGGGCGCGGAAAAACTGCTTTCCGCGCCGGGCCTTGCCGCGCGCGGGCTTATGATTATGGCGCCTTTAACAAGCGACATTGCCGCTATACGCCGCGCCTTCCGTTCCCTGGCCGCGCTTCAGGTCAAGCTAAGGACGCGCTTTCCTGAAGGGGACTGGTCCTGTCTTTCCATGGGAATGTCAGGGGATTTTGAAACAGCCATTGAGGAAGGTTCCACCCTGATCAGAATCGGTACGGCCATTTTTGGGGAACGCGGGAAATGAATTTTTTTTCCCGTTTTTTCCAAAAGAAGTTTTTATTTTTCTTCTGCGCCTTCTTTGTTTTTTCCATTTTTAACGTTCATTCCCAAACAGAACAGGAGAATGTCAGGGTTACAACCGGGACAATAGCTCCTGCCCCGAAACAGAAACCGGAATTCCCCCAGTGGGCGCTGGATCTGCGCCGCTTTGACATTATCATGTTCGGCTCTTTCCCTTTTACGTACTGGTTTGCCTCCACGGGGATGGATCTGTACCGGAGTTCCCAGCATAACTGGGATACCCGCTACGCTCCCTGGCCGGTCAAATCGGCCGGCGCGATCAATATGACTACGGACGAGTACAAGATAACCCTTGCCTTCGCCATAGGCGGATCAATACTGGCGGCCCTGGCGGATCATATTATTGTCAGGGTAAAGCGGAACAGAGCGGCCCGCGAGGCGGCCCGTCTGGCCCCGGGAGATGCCATAATCACCCGTACCCCGAGGACCGCGGAGCCGGAAGGAGGCGAAGGAGGAGGGGAGGCCGGCGCTGAGGGCGAATCCGGCGCGGACGGCGGCGCCCCCGAAACGGCCCCGGCAGAGGCGCCCTGAGTGCAAAGCTATTCAGGGCCGGTACCCCGCGCCATTCCGGAAGATCTGCGGCTCGACCGTTATATTGCCGAGTACCTCCGGCTGTTTTCCCGTTCCCAGATTAAGGCAAAGAAACTCAGGGCCGCGGTAAACGGAAAAGAGGCCAAGGTTTCCCGCCTCGTAAGACCCGGCGATTTTCTGGAACTGGCCTGGCCCGATCCCGAACCGGAGATCCTGCTCCCCCAGGATATCCCCCTGGATATAATCTACGAGGATTCGCGCATAGTGGTGGTGAACAAAGCCCAGGGCATGGTGGTTCATCCGGGCGCGGGAAACCGTTCCGGCACCCTGGCAAACGCCCTGCTCGGAAGGCGGCTTAAGCAGGGCCGGGGGCCGGACGAAACGCGGGAACAAGGCCATCTTCTGAGCGGGAGGCTGGGTATTGTACACCGGCTTGACAAGGATACTTCCGGGGTAATAATCGCCGCTTATGACGAAGAAGCCCTGGCTTTCTTGTCCGCCCAGTTCAAAGAAAGGCGTGTACGGAAAATCTACGCCGCAATCGTGAAAGGCTCGCCCCCCGGGCCGCGGGGAAGGATAGACATGCGTATAGCCAGAGACAGCCGGGACCGGAAGCGTTTTGCCGTGTCGAACGACAGGGGCAGAACCGCCCTTACCCAGTACAAAGTTGTCAGAGAGCTGGGAGGGTATTCCCTGCTGCTGCTCAAACCCCGTACCGGAAGGACCCACCAGATCAGGGTCCACCTTAAGTACCTGGGCTGCCCGATTCTTGGAGACCCGGTCTACGGCCGGGGCGATGCCAGCTTTCCCGGCGCGACTCTGATGCTGCACGCGAAAAGCCTGTCCGTCGCTGTACCCGGCCCCGCGCCGCTGCCGGAAACGCCGCCGCTTCGCACATTCAAGGCCCCTCTTCCGCCGCGCTTTACCGCGTTTCTGCGCGGCTTCCGGTAGGGCCTCCGGGTACCGCTCAAGTACATGGGGTATATACAGTCTATGGCAGGCGCCTTTCCCGCCGCGCCGTTTCTGGCCGGGGCGTCGGATTCTTTTCTTGTGGTTTACAAGCCGCCGGGCCTACACTCCTGCCCCCTGAAAAAGGACGCCCTTGGCGGCGGGCCGGAAGGCGAAAGCGTTTCCGGAGAGCAGACTCTTCTTGGCTGGTGCGCCCGTTCCTTTCCCGAAATAACCGGGGTCCGGGGACATAAGCCCTGGGAAGGCGGCCTCCTGCACCGGCTCGACTGCGGGACAGCCGGCCTTGCCTTGGTTGCCCGCAACCAGGCGGCTTATGGCGCGCTTGAGGCGGCCCAGAAGGCCGGCTCTTTCGCCAAGGAATACACGGCACTGGCGGCGGCAAAAGCCGCGGAAACCCCGCCCTCCATGCCGGCGCCTCCCTTTCCGGCGGAAACGCTTTTCAAGACGGACAAGTGCCCGCCGCTCTTGGTCGAAAGCGGGTTCAGGGCTTACGGGCCGGGAAGAAAGGCGGTGCGCCCGGTACCTTTGGTTTTTTCCGGGGAAAAGCCGGGGAAACGGGCGTTAAAGGAAACCGCGCTTGATCAGGGGCAGCCATACCGGACATGGATTCTCGGAACAGAGGCGGAAGGGGAATGGCTCGGTTTCCGCGTGCGGATCTGCCGGGGTTTCCGCCACCAGGTCCGCTGCCACCTGGCATGGCTCGGCTTCCCCCTGGCGAACGACGCATTGTACGGCGGCGCGCCGAGGCCCGGATACCCCGGCATCGCGCTCCTTGCCGAAGCAATCAGCTTCCCCGACCCGATCACCGGCGCTGTCCGGGAATACCGGCTGGGCGCCGGCCTGCCCGGCTAAAGAGGCCGCGGCAGGGTCCGGTTTCTTATTTCAGCGACAAGGTAAAAAGAACCTATCCCCAAAACCGGAAGTTCCGTTTCTTTTCCCAAGGCCAGCGCCTTTTCAATGGCCGTATCGGTATCCTTGATAAAGATCAGTTCAGGTTTTCCGCCCCCATACCCGGTAAAAGCCCTGTTGTCGATAATGCCCTTAAAAATATCGTATATCTGTTCAGGATAACTAACCTTGAAATTGCCCGGCGTGGTAATAATAATCCGGGAAAAATGCGGCGCAAGCGTCCTTGCCATGGTGTAGGCGTCCTTGTGGGCGGCGCAGCCGAAGAGCAGTATCCCCGCCTTCCCGTACAGGCTTCTGAAAGTTTCAATACAGTAGGCGGTGCTTTTGGGGGTATGCGCCCCGTCTATAATTACAGGGGGCTTGTCGCGGATCCGCTCAAACCGGGCGGGCAGGGTAAAAGCCGCCAGAGCTTTTTTTATTGTCCCGGCGCCTGTATCCGGGAACGCGGCCCTTGCCGCCAGAATCGCGAGCGAGGCGTTTTTCCCCTGGATCACCCCGGGAATGGGGATAAACAGTTCCAGCGATTCCGCGCCCATGCCGTCCTGCCTGAGCTGCAGGGAAAAGCTGGTCCCTTCCTTGTTGTACCTTAAAGAA
>JAIRYB010000189.1 GCA_031267955.1 Spirochaetaceae bacterium
AAAAAGCCCAAAACGGATAAAAGGGCAAAAAGCAAAAAGGGCGGCAGGACGGGAATCAATACAATATCGGCCAGGGCGTAAACCCAAAGGGAAAAGCCAAACCCCCCGGTTTTAACCAGAGGATAGAAGATATAATGGAGAACCGAGACCAGGATTCCCAGAATAAAAGCCCCAATTCCGCCGGAATTCCCGAAACGCCCGGAATTCAGGGCAGTCCAAAGCAGCAGTACCAGCGGCGTCCAGAATATACAGAAAAGGCTCATGGCAAAAATTTAGCACGCGCCGCGTTCTTCCGCAAGGGGACGGCCGGCGCCGCGTTCCGGCGAACTACCCCGCCCCGGAAGACCAGGCCCGGCCGTAAAACCTGAAAAAATCCAGGCAACAAAAAAGCGCGGAAGGGAAAAGGGGGAACCATGCCCCCTTTTCCGCCCCCGCGCCTTTTTTAATAAAGAACCCAGGAGCAAGCTCCCGGGTATGGACCATCGCTTCCAATCACTTTTCCCGAATCAGCAGCATTTCCCCAAACAGGCCTTTACCTTCTTTCCCAGGGCATCCGCCGCGAACAGGGCGTCGTAAAGATCCCCCGCGCAGACTTTGAAGTTGTGATTATGCACAAAATTACCGGGCCCGGTAAAATCTTCCGCCCATTTTTTAAGCCGCTCCGGAGAAACCTTGTCCAGATGGACTTCCTCAAAGGTAACCGGAAGCCCCACCCTGACCAGGAATTCCGCCGTTTCTTCCACAAGGCAGGTCGGCAGGGAATCGTCAATGCAAAGCTGGGTCATTATCCCAAAGGCGACCTTTTCGCCGTGGAGCAGCTCGTGGGTTTCCGGCAAAGCGGGAAGCCCGTTCCCGACGCCGTGGGCCGTAGCCAGGCCGCCCGATTCCCAGCCTATGCCGGAAAGCAGCACGCTGGCTTCCACCACTTTTTCCAGGGCGGGCGTAACCGCGTGGACTTTCGCGGACTCGATGGCCGATAGCCCGTATTCCTTAAGCGTCTCGTAACAGAGCTTCGCCATGGCCATAGCGGTCATGGTGGGAATGCCGCCCGAACAGGTAACCGCGCGGGAGGCATAAGAAGCCTCGGCCTCGAACCACGTGGCCATGGCGTCCCCGATACCGGCTTTCAAATAGCGGATAGGGGCATTGGCGATAACCTGGGTATCCACCAAAATATAGTCGGGGTTGGACGGCCAAAGATCAAACCCTGTCATAACGCCGTGATCGTCATACCATACGGTGCAGGCGCTGGTAGGGGAATCGTTGGAGGCGACGGTGGGGACGATAATATGGGGCAGTTTCGCGTAAATGGCAACCGCCTTGGCGGCGTCAATAACCTTTCCGCCCCCTATCCCGATCACGCTCTCATGCCCGTTTTTGGCGATCCCGGCGACACGGTCGGCCTCTTCCTTTGTACATTCCCCGTTGAAGTGTACGTCCGTATATTCCACACCCGCGGCTTTAAGGGAAGCCAGAACAGCTTCCCCGACGGTTTTCTTGGTGGTGGCGCCCCAAAGCACTACAGCCTTCTTGCCCAGTATGGCGGCATAGGCCCCGATTTCCGAAATCAGCCCCCGGCCCTGGATATACTTCCTGGGCAGTAAAATCGCTTTTTTCATAAGCACTCTCCGGTTTAAATTTACGGGGGAGTCCATGACTCCCCCCGCCGCGTTCGTCAGCGCGGTATTTACAGCATATTCGCTTTGCAGCTGTCGCCGATCTTCACCAGTTCGGCGGCAGTCAGCTCCCAATCCGCGGCGGCCGCGTTTTTAACCAGATTGTCCGGCTTTGTGGTCCCGATAAGCGCGGTAGTAACGCCTTTCTGGGCCAGCACCCAGTTAATGGAAACTTCGGCGACAGAAACTCCCCTGGCGCCGGCGATTTCCCGAAGGGTATCGACAACCTTGTTGCGCTTGGCCCAGTTTGCCTCGGTAAAGGAATCGTAGAAAAAGCTGCGGAGTTCTTTATCCGTGGTTTTGGGAGGCTCCTTGAAGGCGCCGGTCAGGATGCCGCCGCCCAGGGAGCCGTAAGTCATGATGCCCAGATTCTTTTCCGCCGCAAGGGGGATAATCCCCTCGTTTATGCTTGCCTGGGCAAAAATATTCAGGTAAGGCTGGATACCGCTGATCCCGCCCCTGGTAACGGCGTTTTTAATCTGTTCCGTATTGAAGTTGGAAACCGCCCCCGCCCTGATCTTCCCTTCCTTCTTCCACTTGGCCAGCAGTTCCAGGGCGCCGTCGTTGCCGAAATTCAAATCGGGCCAGTGGATAAAGTAAATGTCTATATAATCCGTTCCCAGCCGCCTGAGGGAATTTTCCAGTTCCGCTGAAACAACCGCGGGCGACAGGCAGCGGATATACTCGCCGGGAATCGCGTAATCCCCGACACCTACCACCCGGTGGACGCCGCATTTCGTAGAAATAACCGCCTTGTCCCGGCGGCCCTTTAAGGCCTTGCCCACGGCGATTTCCGCTTCGTAAGCCTGGCCGTAGGCCGGGGATGTATCGATAAGGTTGATGCCGATATCAAGGGCCTTATGGATAACCGCAATACCGGCGCTTTCCTCTACCGCGCCGAAAAAGTCATTCCCCAGCGGCCATGTTCCAAGCCCTACTGTCGAAACATCTATACCGCTGTTTCC
>JAIRYB010000013.1 GCA_031267955.1 Spirochaetaceae bacterium
CTTTTCATCCTCTCCTTTATGGGGATCGCCAATACCATGCTCCTGGCCATCCTGGAGCGGACCCGGGAAACCGGCATGATGCGGGCACTGGGCATGACCGACAGCCAGTTGATAGCGGCTTACATGATAGAGGCGGGGATGGTGGGTTTTTTGGGTTCCCTTAGCGGTATAGCGCTGGGCTGCCTTATCAATATCCCCATGGTGAAATACGGCCTTGACTACAGCGCCTCATTCGAAGCAATGGGAGGGGATGTCGGCTACCGGGTTACCGGTATTTTACGGTCCGTATGGAATGTGCCGGCTATCTTCGGCGCCGGAATCGCCGCCACGGTTTTGGCGGCCTGTATGGCTTTTTTCCCAATCCGGCGGGCCCTCAGGATGCCGGTTACCGAAAACCTGCGGTTCGAATGAGCCTCCGCGCAGCAAGCTGCGCAGTATCTGGAACGTGGAGCAATTTCCTGATCGGAGGCTCGTTCGATAGGAAATTTATTATACTGTCTGGTTTTATACCAAATTTTTGTAAGCGGTACATTGTTTGAGCCGCAGCAAGCTGCGGGGTATCAAACCAGACTTTCGAATGAAAATCCCGCGGATGTTCAGACTTAAGGAGATTGTATGAGCAATACGGACAAACGGGGCGGATCATGGGCCCTGGTAACAATTGCCTGCCGGAATATTCTGCGGAACAAGCGGCGGACCCTTTTCTGTATCAGCGCCGTGGCTATCGCGGTTTTTTTCACGGTTTTTATGCAGTCCTGGATGGCGGGCATGATCGGCAATATGGAAAAAGTGGTCCGCCTTTTCGACACCGGGCACGTAAGCGTAGTTTCCGCCCGCTACGAGGCGGAAAAGGAATATTACCCCGTCTGGTTCCCCGTTGCCGGCGGACTTCCCGCGGCGGAACTGGAACGCCTTGCCCTAGGCGTCGAGGGGGTGCGGGCGGCCCTTCCCCGGATCAGCGCCTACGCCACCCTCCAGGACAGCACGGTGAAACACGCCGTCCTGTGGGGCATACGGATCAGGGACGAGCTGGCCCTGAATAACTTTAACCTTACCCGCCGGGACGACGGCCTTGCGGAGGGCCGCTACCCCGAACCGGATTCAAACGAATGCGCTGTCGGGTACAGGATGGCCGAAAAGGCGGGGCTTAAAATCGGGGACCGCATCCCCCTGAAAACCGTATCGGCCCAGTTTTCCGACAAGATGTGGAGCCCGGTTATCACGGGCATCTTTCAATTCGACTACCTCAAGTACGACGAGGACGTGATCATCGCGGACTTTGCCCGGCTCCAGCGCCTTCTGGTTCTGGACGGGGGAACCCAGCAGCTTTTTATCCAGGCGGAAAAACCCTCCCAAAGCCGGGCCATAAGCGGCCGGCTCAAAACCCTGCTGGGAGAGGAAAACGCGGTCCGTGACTGGCGGGATAACTACATGGTAATCCTGATGCGCCAGAGTATGCTGATCCTGTCGCTGGTCTATTTTTTGTTCATCATCGTGGCGAGCTTTCTCATCGTCAATACCGTGGTGATGATCATCCACGAACGGATCAAGGAGATCGGCATGATGGGCAGCCTTGGGATGACCCGCGCCGAGATCGTCCGGGTATTCTTTTTCGAGGCGGTATTTCTCAGCGTCCTCGGATCCCTGGCGGGCTGTACACTTGGGGGCCTTGTTGCCTTTGTGTTTTCTTTTTTCCCTCTGGATTTAACCTTCTTTACCGGGGGCGGCCTTAAGGAATTCCCCATGTCAGGAACCTTTAATCTTTCCTTTAACCCCGCGATCCTGCTCCAGGGCTTTATCCTCGGCGTGGCGATCAGCTCGATCTGTACCCTGTTCCCCAGCCTTAAAAGCGCCTTCGTGGAACCTGTAGAAGCTCTGCGGAGATAAGACAAATAAGGGGGGAAGCCTCCCCCCTGCCTCCAGCCCGCTTCGCGGTCTTGAGGCGCCCCCCTCTGCGGGGGACACCCCCGCAACGCCCCCGCCTTTGCGCGGCGCAAACGCGGGCAGAACATTTTGAACGAACGGAGGTTTATGATGAAAACAAAATTAACAGTAGCCGTGTTGTTTGCGTTACTGGCGGCGCCGTTTGCCCGCGGGCAGACGCCGTCCGCGGCAGAATTGCTGCGGCGGGTGGACGATAACGAGATCTATACTACCATCCAGTACGAGGGGGAGATGATCATCGAGTACCAGGGGAGGCGCTTTGTAAAGAACATGAGGGCCTGGGCCAGGGAAAATTCGGATAGTTTTATCGAGTTTACCAATCCCGAAGACCGGGGGACCAAATACCTGAAAAAAAGCGGGCGGCTCTACGTGTACTCCCCGGACACCGAAGAGGTTATGCTTATCTCCGGGCACATGCTCAAGGAGAGCATGATGGGATCGGATATGTCATACGAGGACACCATCGAAAATGAAAAACTAATCAACCGTTACGATCCGGCCCTGGACGGGTCGGCGGTTTGGAACAGCAACGGAGCGAGCCGGGACTGCTGGATCCTGGATCTGACGGCGAAAAGGCGCACCGAAAGCTACCCGAAACAAAAACTCTGGATAGACAAGGAAAACGGCGATTGCCTCCGCTACGAGCTTTTTGCCCTCTCGGGCGCGAAACTCAAGGAGTACAATCTTAACAGGGTAGAAATTTTCGGCGGCCGCCGCTTCCCGGTAGAAATTGAAATACGGGACCTTTTACGGAAAAACAGCAAGACTACTATGGCCATGAGGAACGTGATCCTAGACAGGCCCATCGCCGATTCTGTGTTCAGCACGAGAAACCTGGAAAGATAGGGCGGGAAGCAAGGTGGAAACCATGATAAAGACAAAGCGGTTTTTAGCGGTAACGCTTTTTCTGGCGGCGGGGCTGGCCCTCCCCGGCGCAAAGGCCCAGGATATTTCGGGCGTTCTGGACAGCCGTCTTTCCCTGGCGGCTCTTTCGGGCAAGGGGGACGGCTTTTCCTGGGGCTTTGAGGAAGCGGCCAATGTGCGGCTCCAGGCGAAACTCAGGGACAGCGCAGCCTTTTACAGCGCCGTAAACCTGATCGCCGCCGCGGGCTCTTTTGCCCGGAACGCCGCCGGAATGGGCGCGTCTATGCTCGCCGCCGCGGAGGCCGACGGCGGCGGCCTTGCGCCAAGCGCCTTTGTGTCGGGCGCGAATTACCTGGGCGCCCTGGAACTTGAACGGCTCTACTTCCGCATAAGCGGCGACTATGCCGGTTTTGACGCGGGGCTTATGCGCATTGCCTTTGGGTACGGCCAGGTCTGGAGTCCCTCGGATTTTCTCAACCCGCGCAATCCCCTGCTTCCCGACGCCCGGCCCCGCGCCGTCCTGGGCGCCGCCTTTATGGCCTACCCCCTGGACGACGCGAAGGTCCAGGTTTTCGGCGCGGCGCCTGAAAACCCGCTTAATGCCGGCGGCGGCGGGGCGATCTTCGGCCTTTCCGCCGAGAATCACTGGGAAAGGGTGAGCGCGCAGTTACTCTGCGCCTATGAAACCCCGCAGGAAAACTACGCCGCCGGCCCTGCCGCGCAGGATTCGCCCGCGGGCGGAAACAACGGCAGCGAATACGGCGTCCACCGCTGGGGGCTTTCCCTCAAGGCGGACCTGGCGCTCGGGCTTGTGGCCGACGCTCTTTTTACCTGGAAGCCCGGCGCGGGTATCGGCGCTGCGGGCCTTTCCGCCGGGGCGGGTTTTGACTATTCCTTTGCGGACGGAAACTGCTATGCGCTTCTGGAATACCTCTTTAACGGCTCTGAATCTTCCACGTCAAAAGCATCCGATCCGCTTACAGGTTTTTCCAACAGAAACTACCTCTACGCGCTCTTCCGTTACAGCATCGGCGACTACAGTTCCGCAAGCCTTGGCTGTATCGCGTCCCTTGACGACCTCTCGTTTACCCCTGTTGCGGGCTTTGAGCGCGAACTCTTTCAGGGCTTCACCCTGAGCCTTTCGGCGCAGCTTCCCCTGGACCGGGACGCCCTTGCCCGGGACGGCAAGCGGGGGGAACTCGGCCCTTTGCCGCCGGGCGTTTCCCAGGGGAACCGTTTTATCTTTACCGCGAAAGCCCGGCTGCGTTTTTAACGCCGTGTTTT
>JAIRYB010000028.1 GCA_031267955.1 Spirochaetaceae bacterium
AATATAAAGTGCCTTATCAACAACCTCTGGTAGAGGACGCCGATGGTCAGATTCCCTAGATGATACATCCATCCCTTTCGGTCAGATTTTTGAATGATACACTACGGGGGGGTCTAATACCCAAGAACCCGCACACCGGTTCGCGGGGGAGCCTCAGGGGCGGTTCAATTCCCTGCCACTGATGGTGGGGTAGCAGACCCCCAGTATAAAATGAGAAAAGTCCGTAGGACTTTTTCTTCTCGAACGAAGATACCCCGTTGCTCTGCGGCGGGGTTCTTCATTGGAATGCGCGGAAAATTGGGCGCCTTACCTTTCGCCCAGCAGGGCCTTGTATTCCTGTATGTCCTTGACAATCTTGCCGCGTTCCAGATTGCGGAAACGTTTGGGGATCATTTCCTTGGAAGTACATTCCAGCACCGCGACCAGGTTTTGCAGCTCTATCTCGTGGGGATAGGCCGGCGGCACAAAATCGCCCAGGGTTTCTTCCATGTCTTCCCTGTCAACAAAAGTCCTGTTCGCCATGGCCGCCCGGAGTTTGGCCCGGATAAGGACCGCTTCCAGGTCCGCGCCCGAAAATTCGTACTTGAACTTTTTGAACAGCTCGGAAATTGAAAATTTTCTGATGGAAAGATCGAGTTTGCGTACCAGGGTATCGAACAGGGCTTCCCGGTCGGTTTCGGTGTCGGGGTAGAAGAGGGCCAGGTGTTCCTCGGCGCGGCCCTGGCGTTTCAGGTCTATGGGGATAAGGTCCGGGCGGCAGGTGATGAGGAACCAGATGATCTTGCCCCGGTATTCGGTGTTGCCCATAAAACTGGCTATCTGGGCAAACACGCGGTTGCTGGTCCCCGAATCGCCTTCCTGGTCGCGGCTGCCCAGGAAGGCGTCGGCTTCGTCTATCATCACGGCCACGGGCGACATGGAATGGAGTATGTTAAGCACCCGCTCCAGGTTCGATTCGGTGACGCCCTGCCACTTGGAACGGAAATTCCCGAACTTGACCATGGGGATGCCGATCTCCCCGGCAAAGGCGCTTACCATAAAGCTTTTCCCGGTACCGACCGGCCCCGAAATCAGGTAGCCCATGGGAAGCACATCGAGCCGGCCAAGCTTGATGGCCCGGGCGGCGTTCTTGAATCGTTTTTTTACAAAGTCATGGCCCGACACATAGGAAAGGTCGTGGACCGTGTCCATAAATTCAAGGAGGCCTACCGCCTCGTTTTCTATGGTTTCCTTTTTCCGCCTCCGCAAATAGTCAAGGGAAAGTATTTTCTTTTCGGCAAAACTTTCCGACACCAGCCGGTCCAGATTCATCAGGTTAAGGCCGCTCGTAATTGCCGCGACCCGCTCCGGGTTAAGGCCCCTTTCCAGGAGCAGCTTTCCCTCCTGTTCCTTGAAACGCAGGAAGCTTGCGCGTATGGCTTCGTCGGGAAAGGGGACCGGCACCTTTACCACCGAAGGGGCTCCCACAAGCCGCGGCGAAATATCCGCCAGGTTTTCCGTCAGAAGGATGATGGAAATGTCCCCCTCGGTAAAGGAAGGATCGTTGGACCAGCGGTTAAGCGTAACCAGGCGGTAGCGGTCTTCTTCGGAAAGCCGGGTAAGTTCCCCGGCCGGCACTATGGTTTCCGCGTAGTCGATGATAAGTACCATGCGGCAGGAACCTTTCCTGCCCTTGGCGGCGTTTAACAGAAAATATTTTTCAAGGTAGTAGAAACTCTTTTCCGGCTCGACCGCGAAGAAATCTTCGCTTTGATCCTCCGGGAATTTTTCTCCCATTACCTGCCGGTACTCCCCGGACATTTCCGGAAGGCAGAACGTAACCCCGCTTGACCTGTCATAAAACGCGATAATGTCCCGGTTTCCGAATATAATCTCGGATATATACTCCTGAATGCGCGTAAAGACAAACTGGTCTTCTTTTTTCCGGTGCGGCAGGTAGTCCCGTATGTTTCCGTGGAGTATATAAAGATTCGCCGTTTTGGACCGGTACTTGTTGGCAAGCTCCTGCGCCCAAACAGGCAGAATACGGATAAAACCCTCGTCTTTGTGGATAAACTGTTCCTGCACGGTTTCCCCCCGTCCCGCTACAAGTATAGGCCACCGGGTACGGAAAAACCAGAGGCCGCGGCGCGGTTACAGGCTAAATTCCCGGTCCGGCGGGAGCATGTGTTCGGAAAGCAGCTTTTTTTTGCCGTCAGGAAGCGGGGCGCTCTTTTCCTCGCCAAAATTATAATAGACAATCACAGCGCGGCCCTTCGCGCATAAACGGCCGGACTGCCAGGCCTCATGGTAAATGGTAAAGGATTTATTGCCGATTTTTTCGATCCATGTTTTTATTTCCGTGTCCGCGCGCAGGTACATCTGGGCCACAAAATCGTAATCGGTGTGGACCAGGATGAGGGGGAAATTTTCCCTGGACGGTATTTTTTCGCGGGAGACAAAGATGTCGAAAAGGGGATTCCGCGCCAGCTCGAACCAGAGCGCCAGAGACACATTGTTGATATGCCCCAGGGTGTCGGCATCGCCAAAGCGGGGGGTAATGGTAACGGTAAACAAGCGCTGCCTCCAAAAACTGTTTTGCTGCTTTGCCTAAATTCTAATAATGGGAGGCGGCATATTCAACCCAGCCGCCCGCTTCTACCAGGGTTTTTTCGAAGCTTTTAAGGGCAAAAGGGATTATCTTTTCCGTATTTCCGGATTTAAAGGCCAGGGCCTGTTTTTCCATATCCACAAAGAGTTCCGTGTCCTTCCCGGCAAATTCCCTGAAAAGCCCGTCGACGGTTTCGGGCGGCAGTTCGCAGGCGATCATGCCGCAGTTGTACATATTCTGCCGGAAAATCCGGGCAAAACTCTCGCCGACAACGATGTTGATACCGTTAAGTTCCAGCACCCAGGGCGCGTGTTCCCGGGAGCTGCCGCAGCCGAAGTTCGCCCTGGACAGGATCGCCCCCTTGCCGGAAAGGTCCCGGTCCAGGTCAAAGCCCGCAAGCCTAAGGTCTTCCAGGATATAGGGCTTTAGGGCTTCCTTGGAATTTTCCGTTAAATATTTCGCCGGAATAATTTCATCGGTATTGATATCGTTCCGGTCAAGAAATAAAACTTTTCCCCCGAATTCTTTCATAGTCTCCTCCGTCTCCTCCAAAGCGTGTCAGATCTTCCCCAGGTCCGAGGGGCTCGCGATGCTGCCCGCGACAGCCGTAGCCGCGGCGGACGCCGGACTCATCAGATGCACCATGCCGCCCTTTCCCATGCGGCCGAAAAAATTCCGGTTCGTGGTAGAGGCGCAGACCTCGGTTTCCGCAAGCACGCCGTTCGACATGCCAAGGCACGCGCCGCAGGTAGGGTTGGTAACGCAGAAACCCGCGTCCATGAAAACGCCGATAAGCCCTTCCCTGAGCGCCTGGGCGTAAACAGCGGGGGTCGCCGGCGATACGATTCCCCGTACCGTGGGGGCAACTGTCCTGCCTTTAAGCACGGCCGCGGCTTCCCGCAGATCTTCTATGCGCCCGTTGGTGCAGGACCCGATATAAACCTGATCGACCCTGGTCCCCCTGAGGCTCGCGACGGTCTTTACTTGGTCCGGCTTGTAATTTACCGTCGCCAATGGTTCAAGCGCCGCGCAGTCGATGTCCGCGACAGCGGCGTAGGGCGCGTCGTCGTCGCTTTTCCATTTAGAAAAATCCCCGAGCGCCTCTTCTTTGGAGGCGTAATCTTCCCTGATAAAAGGCCAAAGATAGTCAACAGTAATACTGTCGGGCATACAGATGCCGGAAGTCGCCCCGGCTTCCACCGCCATGTTGCAGATAGTCATGCGGCCTTCCATGCTCATTTCTTCGGCCGCCCTGCCGCGGAATTCCATAACCTTGTCGGTAGCCCCGGCAACGCCGATCCGCGCAATCACCGCGAGAATAATATCTTTGGGATAAACGCCCTTTCCGGGCGCGCCATTCAGATTGACGCGGATGGTACCGGGCTTTTTGAAGGCGCACACGCCCTTGAGTATGCCTACCTCCATGTCCGTGGTCCCGACTCCGGCGGCAAAGGCGCCGAAAGCCCCGTGGGTGCAGGTATGGCTGTCCCCCATGATCAGGGCGAAGCCGGGCCGCACAAACCCCTTTTCCGGGAAGATCGCGTGGCATACGCCGTTCCGGCCTATGTCGAAAAAGTCCATGATACTGTGCCGCCCGGCCCAGTCCCGCAGTACCTTTCCCTGTTCCGCTGTTTTTGAATCTTTCGCGGGGCTTACATGGTCAATTACCGCCTTGATTTTGGAAGCGTCGAAAACCCTGTCCATCCCCCGCGCGGCAAGATCGTTTATGGCAAGGGGCGTGGTAATCTCGTGGCAGAATACCCGGTCAAGCCTCAGCACCCAGGTATCTTCCGCGGGCCTGTCCACGACATGAGTGTCAAAGATCTTTTCCGCCAAAGTCTTCCCCATAAGATTCTCCTTCTGCCCGTAAATCGCAGTATTACTGTCGCCTTAAACCGGGTAATTCCGTCCGTGTTTTTTCAAACCATGCAACGCGTATCAGTATACTTAAAGCCGGGAAGCCCTGTCAATGTCACGCAGGGTACGCGCAAGGGATAGGAGGGGGCGCGGAGCGCGCCACCGCAGGGCCGGCCGGAGGGGCGGCCCGAGGAGGCCGGAGCGGGTACCGCGGAGCCCCGGATAGCCCGGTCCCCGCCGGAGGCGGGGATGCGCCCATCGCCATACGGCGATGTCTTATAATCCTTTCCTTACAGCGCGGGCCTGAAAGGACTGATGCGCCCTGATTGCACAGAAAAATCGCCGTAATGTGCGATTGCGGGAAAACACGCGGTATCGCCGCCGCAGGATTGAGGGCAGCGCGCTATCTTGCCAAATTCCGGGGGAAAGTATATAATCCTATGTACTGATATAAAGAAACGAGGGATTTTATGGAAATGACGGCGGAAATGCTCTCAGGAATTAAGGCATCGATAGGCAGCGCGATGAGGGGCGAATTCTACCGGAAGCGATTCGCGGGGATTAACCCGGAAGATATCGGGAGCCGGGCCGATTTTGAAAGGCTTCCCCTGACTGAAAAGGAGGATCTGCGGGAAGCCTACCCCCTGGGGCTTCAGGCGGTAAGCGACGAGCGTATTGTCAGGATTCACTCGTCATCCGGGACGACCGGCAAGGCGGTGATGATCCCCTATACGCAAAAAGATGTGGACGACTGGGCCGTCCAGTTTGCCCGCTGTTACAGCATGGCCGGTATTACGAATACCGACCGCGTACAGATTACCCCGGGCTACGGCCTCTGGACCGCGGGCATAGGCTTCCAGCTCGGGGCGGAACGGCTTGGGGCAATGGCCATCCCAATGGGGCCGGGAAACACGGAACGGCAGATCCGGATGATGATAGACCTTAAATCCACGGTCCTCTGCGCCACATCGTCCTACGCCCTGCTTCTGGCCGAGGAAATCGAACGCCGGGGGGTGCGGGACAGAATCTGCCTGAAAAAAGGGGTAATCGGCTCCGAGCGCTGGGGGGAAAAGATGCGCAGGCGTATTTCCTCGGAACTGGGGATAAGCCTCTACGATATCTACGGGCTTACCGAGATATACGGCCCCGGTATCGGGATTAGCTGCGAGCACGGCTGCGGCATGCATCTGTGGACCGATTATTTTTACTTCGAGATAATCAACCCGGATACCGGCAAAGCTGTCCCGGCGGGTGAAACCGGCGAAATCGTGATCACCACGCTGCGGAAAGAGGGGGCCCCGCTTATCCGCTACCGCACCCGCGACCTGACCAGGGAAATACCCGGGGCCTGTCCCTGCGGCTCGCCCTACCCCCGGATTGGCACGATCATAGGCCGCTCGGACGACATGGTAAAGGTAAAGGGCGTGATGATCTATCCCAGCCGGGTGGACGAGCTTCTGGCCGCCATTCCCGATGTATCCAGCGAGTACCGGATAGAGATTGGGCACGCGGGCGGCCGTGACGAGATGATCCTCTACTTTGAAACGCCGCTTCGCAGCCCGGAGGAACGGGGCAATCTGGAAAAAATCGTGGAAACGCGCTTCCGGGAAAAGATCAGCATGACCCCCAGGGCCGTGGCCGCAGGAATGGGGGATCTGCCCCGCAGCGAGAAAAAGACCGCCCGTATCATCGACAAAAGGGAATAGCCCGGCGCTCTATTCGTCCCAAAGCCAGGTGGACAGGTAGCGCTCGCCGGTATCCGGCAGGACCGCGACTATGGTCTTACCCTTGTTTTCCGGACGCCTGGAAATGGTGAGGGCCGCTTCCAGGGCGGCGCCGGAGGAGATGCCCACGAGTATCCCCTCCTTTTTCGCCAGGGCGCGGGCGGTATTCCCGGCCTTTACGTCATCGGTCTGGTAGATCTCGTCGATAATGTCCTTGTCGTAAACCTGCGGAACAAAACCCGCGCCTATCCCCTGTATTTTGTGGGGGCCGGGCTGCCCGCCGGAAAGCACCGGCGAGGCCGAGGGTTCCACGGCCACAACCTTGACCGAGGGCTTTTTGGATTTAATGTACTTGCCCGCGCCGGTTACCGTGCCGCCGGTCCCGACCCCGCCGACAAGTATATCGATCTTTCCGCCGGTATCCTTCCAGATTTCCGGGCCCGTTGTCGTTTCGTGGATCGCCGGGTTTGCGGGGTTGTTGAACTGCTGGGGGATAAAGGAATTGGGAATGGAGGCGGCCAGTTCTTCGGCCTTGGCAATAGCGCCCTTCATCCCCTTGGCCCCCTCGGTAAGTTCCAGTTCCGCGCCCAGGGCCTTGAGAAGTTTGCGCCGTTCAATGGACATGGTTTCCGGCATGGTCAGGATGATCCGGTAGCCCTTGACCGCCGCCACAAAGGCAAGCCCTATCCCCGTATTGCCGCTGGTAGGCTCAATAAGCACTGTCCCCGGCTTGATCCGGCCGTCCTTCTCCGCCGTTTCGATGAGCGCCAGGGCAATCCGGTCCTTTACGCTATGCAGCGGGTTAAAGTATTCAAGTTTGACGTAGACCGCCGCGGCGCCTTCGTTGATCTTGTTAATTTTCACGATAGGGGTGTTCCCTATCAAGTCCGTAATTTTCTCGGCTTTTGCCATAATGGCCTCCTGTTCGAAATCATAGTATTTATATAGGTATTATCTAAATTATTTTCAGGATTGTCAAGGGAAAATTAAAGCAAAACAGTGTTTTCGACCCATAGTTCGTATGGAGGAATTATATGCGGATTATGGCGTATTCCCCTTACGGGGCCGACGGAATCATTATACAGGTTGAGGCGGATATACGCCGGGGTATTCCCGGGGTAGATATTACCGGGCTCGCGGAAGGCGCGGTCAGGGAGGCGAGAGAGCGGGTCAGGGCGGCTTTCAGGAATTCCGGCTTTGCCTTTCCGCCGGACAGGGTGCTTATCAACCTGGCGCCGGCGGGCGTAAGAAAAGACGGAGCCGCCCTGGATTTGCCCATTGCCCTGGCGGTGATGCTGGCGGCGGAAGATATCGTCCCGCCGCCGGATTCCGAAAAACCGGTGAATGTTATGGTCCTGGGCGAGCTGGAACTGTCGGGCAGGCTGCGCCCGGTACGCGGGGTAATCGCCGCCGTTGACGCGGGACTCCGGGCGGGCATAGGCTGGTTTATTGTGCCGGCGGAAAATGCCCGGGAGGCCGCGATTATAGCGCCCGGCAGATTCGCCGCGCCCGGAACCTTGTCCGAAGCGGCGGGGATCCTCGCCGGATTCACCGGCTCCCTCTCTTTCCCGGCTGCGCCTGCGCCTGGCCGTCTGAACCCGGGCGGCATGGGGAACCGGCCCTCATTGGCCGCCTATACGGCGGTACGGGGCCAGGGGCGTTACAAGCGGGCCATGGAAATAGCCGCCGCGGGGGGGCATAATCTTCTGGTTTTCGGGCCGCCCGGGGCGGGCAAAACCATGCTTGCCCGGAGCATGCCCGCCATCCTGCCGCCGCTTACCAAGGCCGAGGCGGTAGAAGCGACCAGAATCCACAGTCTGGCCGGCGGTTTTCTGGGAAACGGCGAAAATTCCCGCGATACCGGGGAGGCGCGGGCTGCCGGCCGGTCCGCCGAACAGGCTTCCTGCGAAAATATCAGCCTTATTACCTACCCGCCGTTCCGGGCCCCGCACCATTCGGCCAGCGCCGAAGGTATTCTGGGCGGCGGCAAGTATGTACGCCCCGGGGAGATTAGCCTTGCCAACTTCGGCGTGCTGTTCCTGGACGAAGCTCCGGAATTCCGCGCCAATGTGCTGCAAGCTCTGCGGGAACCGCTGGAGGACCGGGTAATCACTATTTCCCGGGCAGAAGGCCCGGTCCGGCTTCCGGCGGATTTCCAGCTTCTCCTTGCCGCGAACCCCTGCCCCTGCGGGCGTTTCGGCCTGAGAGGGCACGCGGACCGGACCGGACCAGCGGGCTGTTTCTGCACCCCGGAGGAAATTCACCGCTACTGGCGAAAATTTTCCGGGGCGCTCCTTGACCGTATAGAGCTGCGGGTCGCGGTTATGCCGCCCGAAACAAACCGGCTGGATTGGAACAACGAAGAGCCTGCCGAAGCAGTTGCGCGGCGGGTATTGCAGGCGGTGCGGATCCAGCGGGAACGGTTCAAAGGTTCGGCGGTCCGCCGGAACGCGCGGATGACGCCCGATCTTGTTGAACAATACTGCGCGCCCGCGCCCGAGGCAAAAAAGGCCCTCTGTCTGGCCGCGGGGAAATTCCGGTTTTCGGCGCGGGCCTACCACGGCAGCCTGCGGGTCGCCCGCACAATCGCGGACCTGGAGGGCTGCGAAACCATCAGGAGCAGCCATATCCTGGAGGCGATACAGCACCGCCGCCTGGGCGACGATCCCTACGATATCCTTTCCGTGGAACA
>JAIRYB010000077.1 GCA_031267955.1 Spirochaetaceae bacterium
CCATCGTCCCGGATAAGGCGGACTTCCCTTACCCTAATCTGTCCATTGATCCTCAAATCTTTTTCCGCCAACTGACCTCCTAAATACGGCGCTCCCCTCTCAACGGGGCTGGAGAACGGGCCGCCACCGAAAGTATAACGTAAAGCCGGGGAACTTGTCTATAGGCAAAAATAAAGAGAGAGCAATTTTACTTTTCTCATGCCAAGGGCGGCTAAAAGTAAAATTGTATGGGTCTGACCTGCGCTTGATCCCCGCCGCCGGTTTTGTTACAATGGCAGCATGTTTACCCTTGTCCCCTGCGAGGCCGGGTGCGGGGCGCCGGCGATTAGCGGGTCCCGGCTCTGCGTCCGCCACGCGGCGGACCCGGAAAAGGAGGCGGCGCGGCTGGGGCAGTATATTTCGAAACACCGCTCCCTCAAGGACCTTTGCGCCCCCTCAATCCATTTTGAGAGTACGGATTTTTCCCACCGCCGGTATTATGGCTGTAACTTTAACGAGGCTTCTTTTGATATGTGCCTCTTTACCGGTTCCTTTATGCGCATGGTTTTCTTTGACTTTAGCCGTTTTGAAAACTGCGATTTTTCCAACTGCGATTTGCAGTTTGTTTCCTTTGCCGGATGCCGGATGCAAAACTGTACTTTTGAAAATTCGGAGCTTATGCATGTCAACTACGGAGGGGCGGCTATTAAAGGCTGTACATTTAACAATTCCAATCTCTACAATAGCCGCTTTATCAACGCCGGTATTTCAGATTCCGATTTTGTGGGCTGCAATCTGAAAAAGACTCATTTTTTCAATATTACCCAGGAGAGGCTTTCCTTCAGGTCTTCAAATACCGCCGAGGCGATTTTTGATCTGGAGCTTTAGCCGGGGATATTAGTATGCGCATTTTTTTTCATTACTGCCTTCCGGGTTTTGCCAACTGTTATATACTGGGCTCGGAATCGGTACCCGGAGAGGCGATTATCGTCGATCCGGGGGAAATGGGGCCGGAAGTCCTTAACACTATCGAAAATAACGATTACAGCCTTAAAGGGGTGCTTATCACCCATGACCATAAGGGCCACGTGCAGGGGCTGCGGACTCTGAGGCGTATCTACGACGCGGAAATATACGCGGTGAATCACATCGTCATGGATTACAGGGCAAATGTGGTACGGGACGGGGATACGGTCAATATCGGGCCTTTCCGCCTTGAAGTGATCTCCGTGCCGGGGCATTCTTCCGATTCGGCTGTGTACAAAATTGACAACTGGCTCTTTACCGGGGACGCGATGAGCGCGGGGCTTGTAGGAACCACGGCAAGCTCCTATGGGGCCGCCCTTCAGATGACCGCCATCCGGAGCAAGATCCTTTCCCTGCCCGGAGACTTTATCGTATTCCCCGGACACGGGCCGCCTTCGACTCTCGAAGCCGAACGCCAATTCAACGCGGGGATCCTGCTCTACGAGCAGAACAGGAAAAAGCGCCCCTCTTTTACCCTGGGCATACTCAACGAATAGCCGGTTTACGGCGCGCCTTCGAAACGCGTTTCAAGCGCCCCGTCGCTCAGTACGATCACTACTTTTCCCTCGCGCAGGAGGCGGCGGTTGTTTTCCAGGGAGAGTATTGCAAGGGCGTCTTCGCGGTCGATGATGGGGTCCGTAGGGCGGATGCCGAAGACCCCTCGGGCGATTATCCTGAGGGGGTTGCTCCCCACAAGGGCGCTGATTTCCGGGGAAAGGCCCGACGGGGTGTCCCGGAAAATATCCTCCTCCGCCGCGTAACGCACCAGGGTCTTGCCGGCGCCGGCGGGATCGAGAATGTTCCGCTCGTAGACAAGGTTCATGTCCGTATCCCAGACTTTGGGGAAGAGGCAGGGCGTTACAAACGCGCCGGTCCTCCTCCCGTGTACCGGAAGCTCCCCGCTCGCGATGATGATGATCCCCGAGTAAGACGCGGCCGGGACCGGGCTCAGGACGCGCCGGATTTCCATGGGCCTGCTGTGCAGGATAAGCCGGCTGCTCAAAATCGAAAGGTCCAGCGTAGAGGCGGAGGAGAGGGAGCTGAAATCCGGCGCAAGGGTGGCGTATCCGCGCTTTGCGGTTCCGGCGATATTTTCCGGCCCCAAAAACGAAAAACTCCCAAGCCTGATAAGGTCTTCCACCGTGGTAGAAGAATCAACCGGAATGGCAAGGATGTAAGGCCGCAGAAGGCTGGCGAATTCAACGGCGATGATCTCTTCGGCCTGGGCCCTGCCGGTAGGAAGCCGCAGCCCAGCCGAGGCGAGGTCAAGCGCGAGGCTCACCCTCATCTCCATTTTTTTCCACTCAATCGCGCCAGTAACGGCGATCCTCGGGGTCTGCGCGTAAAGGCTGCCGGCCAGACAGGTTAAAACAAGGAGAACAGGCATTCTGCCAAAGCGATTCATACATCCCTCCCCGCCGGGGAATCTTGCAGCCCGCCGCGTTTGCGGATTTTTTGCATATTCATGCAAAAAATCCTTATTACCGGGGCTGTTCGGGCCGCTAAAAAGCAGCCTCGTTTTTCCGCGTTTCTCGTAACTATTCAGTCGTAGCGCGATTTCAGAACCTTCCTTGTTCTCTAATGCTTTTACAAAGGGGGCAAGGAAGCCGCTTCCACCTGGTTGCGGCATCAAGACCCTTTCGCTCCCAATCGGCTCATTGAGGGGCCGCCGGCCCCTTCCGGGCTAAAAGCCCCTTCATTCCGCCGATTTTCGCTATCCCCCGCAGGCGACTGAATAGTTACCGTTTCTCAGCGGCCGCCCGGCTCCGGCGTTTTCAGGTTTCTGCCTTCCCTGAGCGTGTCGTTAAGATCCATACCGTTGGCCTCCGCCAGAACCTCCGGGTCCACCCCGTAGGCCAGGGCGATGGACCAGAGGGTCTCCCCCCTTTTAACCAGGTGGCTCCCGGTAAATTTAAGCGCGTCGTCCGCGGCGGTACCGCCGTGCTGGTACGGCCCCGCGTCCCGGTACGCGGGTATGCGCAGCTGCTGGCCTATCTTAAGATACCGGGCCTGTACGCCGGGGTTCGCCTCGGCAATCTGGTCCACCGAGATACCGTAATGCAGCGCCAGCGCGGAAAGGGTGTCGCCGTAACGGATCGTGTGGAAATAGTGCCTGATAAGCACGGTTTCGGTACGCTCCAGGGCCTCGCTTATCCGGGAAGAATCAGACGCGCGGGCCTTGAGCCGGTAATTTTTATCCGGGGGCGTTATGCCGTAGAAAAGCTCCCGGTTCGCCGCCTTAAGCGCCGCGCCGTCAACCCCCGCCTCCTCGGCCAGCATCCCCAGGTCCACCTGTTTTCCCACGGGGATACGTTCCCAGCGGGGGTCCCCGGACCAGTCCAGGTCCAGCCCGAATTTGCGGGGGTTGGAAAGTATATAGGCCACCGCCAGGAATTTCGGCACATAGTGGATAGTTTCCGTTTTAATAAATTTCTTTTCCGCCAGGTACCAGTAATCGGCTTTCCCCGCCTGGCGCGTTGCCCGCTGTATGCCCCCCAGGCCCGCGTTATACGCGGCAAGGGCCAGCGGCCAGTCCGCAAGGGCGCGGTAGTTGTCTTCAAGTTTGCGCAGCGCCCCTTCGGTAGATTTCCAGAAGTCCATGCGCTCGTCGGCCCATTCGTTTATTTTAATGTCAAAAGGGGCGATGCTGTTCCGCATAAACTGCCACAGGCCCGTAGCGCCCGATCTGCTGCGGGCAGTGGGTACAAAGCCGGATTCAATCACCGGCAAATAGAGGAGCTCGGCCGGCAGATTACGCGCGGCAATTTGTTCCCGGATAAAGGGGATATACGGCCCGGCCTGTTTCATCACCGCCCTCAGCCACTCCCTGCCCCCGCTTCTTGAATACCGTTCCAGATACTGCCTGGTAAGGGCCTGGTCAAAGCCCGCGATACTGGGTTCGCCCGCGCCCTTGCCCGCGTAGGGGCCGCCGTCCGGTTTGACAAAAGACGCCGCCCCGGCAGCCGGTGTTTCGGCGCCCGTTCTCTTGCGCAAGGGGCGCCCGTCCGGGGAAACCGGCCCGGGTTCGGGCGGATGCCGCTCAGGCGGCCGCTGCCAAAGCGGCCCGGAACCCGGCGGCATTTGCCCGGGCGGCAGATGGCCCGGCGGTAATTGTCCCGGCAAGCCGGAACCCTGCGGCAACTGCCCCGGCGGCAGCTGCCCGGACAAATCCGAACCCGCCGCGCCCTGGCCCCCCCGGCCCGGATCCGGCTGCGCCGCCTCCCCGGCAGAAGCCGGCTTGTATTCGTAGTGGTACTCGTCCTGGGCAAAAAGCCTTGCGGGAAAGGCCGCCGCCCCGATAAACAGCAGTATTATTGCCGCGCCCGGCAAACGGCGCGTCACCATTTTTCCCCGTAATAGATTCCCGCCCATTCCCAGCGGCCGTGGATCTCAGGATCAAGGGGGAAGTAGATCTTTCTAAAGTAGAAATACCAGGTGGATATGTACTGGTACCAGCCCCAGGTACGCAGGTACGCCTCGTTGGCGTTGGAGCTTTCGTCCAGCTCGGACGCGTAGCGTATCTGGTTCCCCCGCATAAAATCCACAAGCGTAAATTCCGCCATTTCCGCGCTGTCGTCATCCTCCTGCCCCCAGGATCTGGTAAAAAAATTCACCTTTGCCCGGTAGCTCCAGAGCCGCCTGCTGTTTCCGGTATTAAGGGCGTTTTCAATAGTACCAACCATGGCGGGCAGGGATTCGAAGGTCCAGTCCTTGGGCGAATTGTTAAAGTCCACAAGCCGCTTGGCATAGGCGTAGGCGTCGGGAAAACCGGGAATCACCGTGCCGTAATAGGGCAGAAACCGGGTATACGCCTGTATCGCCAGATTCCACTCGCCGGTTTTTTCATAGGCCTGGCCAAGCTGGAAATACGCTACGCCGGGGTCCGTCTTGCCGGAAAAGCGGGAGAGAAGCTCCTCGTAGTACCGGACAAGCTGTTCCTGGTTTTCAGTCAGGGTGATTAGCCGGTTCAGCGCGATAAAGTGTACCGATTCCCCTTTGACCATAAGGTCCGGATAATTGCTCACGATCAGGTTGTAATAGAGGACAGCCACCTCGTCGGCGTCCTGCCGGGAGTACGCGTAGGCCGTCATCAAAAGGTAATAAGCCGAATAAGGATCGCCCGGGTATTTGGCTAACCAGCCGCCCAAAAAATTGATAAGCCGCGAATATTCCTTAAGCCGCGCGTATTCCCCCGCAATTTTGTTCACTATAGAAAAACGTTCCTCCGCGTTCCCCGCCCCCCCGTCAAGAAGGGCGAAAAGGTCCCTAAAACTCTCCTGCTGTTTTTGATCCCCGATAATATAATAATTTTTCCGGATATCCGCCCCCCGGAAACCCGGCCAGGCGCTGCAGGAGGCAAAAACCGGGAACAAGGCCAGAACCGTCAGAACAAGGCGCAAAGACTTTATTTTTTCCCTCCTGGTATCCTTTTGGGCGCATCCGGCCCCTCAAGCGGGGCCTGACCGGGCTATACGGGGCTCCGCGGTACCCGCTCCGGCCTCCTCGGACCGCCCATCTTCTCCGGTCCTGCGGTGGCGCGCTCCGCGCCCCCTCCTATCCCTTGCGCAAAGATTCTAACATGCGGCAATCCCATTGGCAAGATAGTGATTTTACTGGTATAGTAACGATATGCGTCATGAATTTAAACGCCGTCTTGCCGCCCGCCTGATTTTTTTTAGCGGCCTTTTGCTAACCTTGCTTGGCTGCATGTTTTTGCTGGGTACGATGGCCGGAATTTCCAGGATTTCCGTAATGACCGCCTTCTTTTTTATTATTATCGGTTCAGCCTGCGCGTTTTTCGCGGTTAAATTAAACAAGCGGTCCCTCTACCTGTTCTTTGCCACTTTTTTCATCCTTGTCGGATTTTTTCTTTTTTTGTCTTCTCTCAGGATTATTCCCATGGCCCTTGAAAACTGGTGGCCTTCGGTCTCGGTTTTCGCCGGCCTGGCCCTCATCCCTTCGGGCTGGCATTTTTACGGGATAATCAAGATCCGCTATATGGTCCCGGCCGCGGCCTTTATCATCCTGGGGGCCGCGCTTCTGATCTTCTCCCTCGATATGGTGACTTTCTCTTTCAAGCAGTTTATCCTTAATTGGTGGCCCCTGCTCATGGCCGTAGCGGGGCTCATCCTGCTGCTTGTTTCTCTGGGGACCAAAAGCGGTTCCAAGGATTCGGAATAGTGATTCAAAGGACATGCTTTCCTTTTTTTTCGTTCTGGGACCGGCTAAACCTCGCGCTTTTTGCCCTTATTCTTCTCTTTCTGTCCTGCGGCAGCCGGAACCCCGCGGTACAGGAGCTGCCCATTTTCGTGCAGCCCTCCGCCCCGGCGGCGGAGCAGCCCCCCCCTGCCCGGAACGGCGGGGGAGTGGCGGAGGAGATCCGCTCCCTGGTCGAAAACGGGTCCCCCCCCTCCCTGCTCCGGGCCCTGGATCAGATCCGCTCCCGGCAGCTCGAAGCCACCGAATTCGGCCGGCTGATGAACGCCGTCACGGCGAACCTGCTCCAGAAACTCTACCCCGCGGTCCAGGCCCAGGTCCTGCCCGTCGATCCGCCCCAGACCCACGCATACGCGAAAATCCTCCGGGAAGCCGATCGGGGTACCTATACGCCGCCTTCCCCCGCTTCCAGCGACTACCTGGAACACGTACTGCCCTTCATGGCTTTCCTCAGGGAAAACCGGGCCGAGCGTCTTTTAATAGCCCTGCCGGATCTGGAAAAGGGGCGGTCCCTGAACCCGTCCTCGGTGCTGGCCCCTTTTTTTCTGGGCCTCGTCTATGAACGTTCGGGCCGTATCGAAGAAGCCTTCAACGCCTATACCCTGGCCTACGGCATTTCCGCCGAATGTTACCCCGCAGCCATAGGGCTCGCCCGGATCATGGACGCGCGGGGGCAGTTGCAGGACGCCATCAGGATATTTTCGGACCTGGTAATCCGCAACCCCGACAATATCGCGGTCAAACGCCAGCTTGCCATTGCCTATTACCGCAGCGGGGACTGGTCCCGGGCTGAACCGGCCATTGCCGAAATACTCCAGCGTGACAGCCGCGACCGGCAGTTCATCCTGATGAGGGCCCATGTGCTTGTGGAGCAGGGCCAGTTTCTCCAGGCCCAGGTCCCCCTGGATATATACGGGACCATGGACACCAATAACCGGCTCTACCTTTTTCTGCGGGCCAGGGTCCAGGCCGAGGGCTACCGCAACCGGGACGCCGCCCTGAACTACCTCAGGTCTATACTCCGCAATGATCCCGGCGACAGCGAAGCCTCCCTGTACGCAGCCCGCCTCCTCATGGAATCGAACCGCCAGGAAGACCAGGCAGAAGGTTCCGAGCTTCTCCGCCGGCTTCTTGATACCTCCGACCCTTCGCCCCAGGTGTGGAATCTGGCGGTCCAGGACGCCATACGCCGGCAGGCATGGCGGGAAGCCCAGGGCTACCTGGAGCCGCTTTTAAGGGACCGCCGTTCCTCCCAGGATCTGTTCAACTCCTATACTGTAGAGCAGGGCCTCGGGAACAGCGCCGCAGCGCTCCAGGCGGCCCGCGAGCTCTACGAGCGGGATCCCTCCAACGAAGACGGAATCACCGCCTATATCTCCGCGCTCATCGACACGGGGCGCCAGGACGAAGCCGGCCGCATGATCGAAAGCCGCCTGGCGAGCCTTGGCGGCGGCGTGATCAAAGGGCGGTATTACTTTCTCCGCAGCCGGCTCCGGGGCAGCGAGGAATCGGTAATGAACGATCTCCGGTCCTGCCTCTTCGAAGATCCCCGCAACCTGAACGCCCTTATCGCCATGTTCGAAATTTACCAGCGCCGCCGGGACGATCGCCGGGCCGTCTACTATCTCAAACAGGCCCTGGCCCTGGCGCCGGACAACCCCCGGCTCAAGCGCTGGGAAATCGAGTTCGCCGCCCAGCTTGGGAATAATTGATCCGGGGCAGCTTTTCAATCTGCCGCTTTTGCGGTAATTACGGGCTGAAGTCCGGCGTAATCCGCCGGCTGTTTTCTCCTTGCCGAACTTACGTTGGTTGCGATCCGGAAAAACGCCCGCGATCCGGCGTTTGCCGGAAAAAAATCCCTGAATCGGCCGTACCGGGCCGAATTTCACCTGTTGTTACCTTGTCTTTAACCCGAAAATCCGTTAGAATCTGGTGTATAATGAGTGCCAGGAGGCTTTGTTATGCAAAAATACGTTTGTAATGTTTGCGGATATGTGTACGATCCTGCGGCAGGGGACCCGAACGGGGGAATCAAGCCGGGGACTCCCTTCGAATCCATTCCTGACGATTGGGTTTGCCCGGCTTGCGGGGTCGGCAAAAGCGATTTTTCCCCCGTGTGACGGAGCTTTGCGGCCTGTATGCTTTCCAGAGAAGATTTTGTTTTTACTATAGGTTATGACGGCCCCGCGGCTGTAGTGGACGGCCAGGCCAAAAAGCGCTTTGGTTCCCTGTCCGCGGTTGAACTTGCGGAAAAGGGGCTGTTCCGGGCCGCCTATTCAGCGGCGGTTTATTCAAAAGATCCGGCGGAAACCAGGGCGGTTTCGGAGATATACGACAGGGCGGCCGCCGCTTCCGGGGACGCGGCTTCTTCCCCGGACAGGCTTTTCGGGGTATTCCCTGTGGAGGTCAAAAGGGTAATTGTTTTGTAATACTGTATAAGGGGGGATATGCGATGAAGAGGATGCTGTTCCTCGGGTTATTTTTTCTGGCTGCTCTTGCCGCCTATGCGCAGGATATTGACAGGGGCAGCTATGTGGAAATAACCTACGACGATTTGATGGCATGGATCGAGACTGAATCCGGGAGCGGGATACCGGAGCGTTTCAAAATGTACCTGGTCTACGACGGCCCTTCCAGCCCGGGTTATAATTTCAAGGACGGCGACGATGATCTTATCATGTTCTCGGATGCTGATCTGTATTTTGAAAAAGGCCAGGACGTGGTTGTCTACTTCACCGCCGCCGGCCCTTTAGCCTGGGATCGTTCGATTGACGCCGTTGAGCTGGGGGACGATTACCGGGACATTGTTGAAGCGGACGCTGCCGGGGCCTTTGACGATTCCCAAAGTATCCCGGATCCCCCCGCCTCAGGCCAAAGCCCGCCCCAGACTACCCCCGCCCGGACGGCATTGGTGCCAGGCGCCGAACGCCCGCCCAATCCCGCCTCGGCCCAGATACTTCTTCCCCCGGAAGCAAGCCGGGTTCTTATCGAAATAAACCGGGAATCCAACGGGAACCTCAGGCTGTCCATTGAAAGCGGCGGCTCTCCCCCCCCGCCGAACGCGTATCCGCCCAACCCCAGCGCCTCTCCGGCAATGGCCCCGCCCCGCCCCGCCCCGGACGTGAATATTATCCCCAGGCTTCCCGCCGGGGGCGACCGGAAGCTCTACAAGGTCCAGGTCGGGGCTTTTGCCAGCAAAACCGGGGCGGATCAGCTGTTCGCCAGACTCAGGGACGCGGGTTTCTCCCCTGCCCATGAAAAATTCGGCAAATGGAACCGGGTGATCATCCCCGGCGTCCGGGGTTCCGATATTGGCGATATGGCGCGGCGCCTTGGTTCTGTGGGGATAAAATCAATCTGGCTGCGGGAATGAAACGCCCTGTCCTGAAGCGGTGTATTATACCCGCGCTTTCCGATGAACGCCCATGAAAAATCGGTGCTTTGGCCTGCTGTTTTTACTGGTTCCCCTCTTTTTTTGCGCTGCCCAGGCCGGGGAAGGGCTTGCGGGCAGGCTTTCGTCGATCTCCGGCGCGCTTTCCGCGGCCCATATTAGCCTTGCGCCGGGAACCCGGATCAGGGTTACCAATCTGGAAACTGGCCGCAGTATCGTAGTGATCATAAACCGCCGCCTCAGAGCGGATTCGGGGCATATTGTGGAACTTACCGTACCTGCGGCGGAAGCGATCGGCCTCAGGAACGAGGCCCGGGTACGGGTGGAGCCGATCAACAGTGACGGAACCCCTGCGCCGGCGGCAGCCCCCCCTCCTCCCCCGGCAGTATCCGCCGCCGCCGGTTCCCGCGAAACCCCAGGTACCCGCGAAGCCCCGAACGCCGGTAAAACTCCGGACACGCGCAACGGGCCCTTGGCAGAGGGCAGCCCCGGGGAACGGAGGCCGCTTCCCGCGGTCCGGCCGCCCCCGAGCCCTGATACCGACGGGCCCGAAACCGCTAATGAAAACGCGCCCCGTGGTTTCTACTATACAAATAGCTATGACGGGGAGTATTCAGAAGATCTTGGGGAAGACGGGCCTTTGCCGTCCCAGGAATCCGGCCTGTCCGGGGCCGACATCGTTACCCTGCTGCCGGAAACAGACCAACCCGCCGCGCCGCCGCCCGCGCGGACCCGCCCGGTCCCGCCGCCGTCCGCGTCGCTCGCGCAGGCCCGCCCTGCCTCTCCGGCCTTGCAAGCCCAGCCGGATCCCCCGGCCCTGGCCATGCCGCCCGCACAGGCGGCCCCCGCATCACCCGCACAGGCTCGGCCTGCCCCTCCGGCCTTGCAAGCCCAGCCGGATCCCCCGGCCCTGGCCATGCCGCCCGTACAGGCGGCCTCCGCATCACCCGCGCAGGCCCGGCCCGCCCCTCCGGCCCCCGGAGCAAGGGCGGCATCGGCGCAAATTGCCCTTCCCGCGGATACCGACCGGGTAGTACTGTCCATGAACCGGGATTAATCGGGAAAACTGTGGGTCTATGTGGAAAGCGAGACCGCCAGGGAGGTCGCCGTAACGGAAATACCCAGGCAGATACCGATACAGGCGCCTTCCCAGGCCCCTGCCCGGCAGCAAGCC
>JAIRYB010000183.1 GCA_031267955.1 Spirochaetaceae bacterium
CCCAGGCCGAATACCAGTATTAAACCTACTACAGGGAAAAAACCCAGGGGAATATCAAGGCACGCGAGCATGGTGATTGTTACCAGAACGAGGAGGAAGGGGACAAGGCATATACGCAGGGTCTTTACCCAGGAATAGAATCGTTTTACTACCAGCGCAATAAAAAGGTAAGCGCCCAAAAAGAGGAACAGCATAATCCGCGTAAGTTTGTCAAGCTCATCCCCAATATCCCTGACCTTATTCACAAAAAACACATTTTCCGTTTCTTCGGCAATGGCGCGGAAGGCGGCTTCGTCAGGGGCATGGAGGGGAAGCACGCAGGAATAGCAGGCGCCGTCCGCTTCGCCTATCCACACATTGGAAACAAGCTCCATAAGGTACGCGGGAATGTTTCCGCCGCCAGAAGCGCCTTCGCCGATTTTTACGGGGACGCCGGGCGGCAAGACATAGTTGTCCCGCGCGGCTTCAAAATCCCGGCGGAACGCTTCGGCGGAATCCGGGGGAAAACCAAGCGCGGCAAACTGGCTGTCCGCCAGGGGGAGCAGATTCCGGGCTGCCCTGTAGTTCAGTTCCTGCGTTTTCCGCGAAGGCACAAACAGGGACGACGCCAGGTACGATTTCAGAACCCCCGCCTTAATCCCTTCGTCCAGCCTGGCGCGGAGAGCTTCCTCGTTTTGCAGGACTTCTTCGGGCGAAGAACCGGCGACGATAAAATACCAGCCCGCAGAACCGAGGTTGAGCGCCCCGGCGGCTATTCTTTCCGATTCCATCAGGTTCCCGGTCATGGTGTAAAGGCCCCGGATGTCGTTTTCTACCCGCAGTTTGTTCCGGTTTGCCGCGAGCAGGACCAGGCTGACGATAAAGATAAGCGCGAGGAACGCTTTGCGGAACGCTGTACCAGGGGGGGGTAGCCGGAGACCCCGCACACGGCTTTCAGCCGGGGAGGAGGCTCCGGCGCAGGGGGGCCGAACGGCGGCCCGATTCCCCGCGCCCGCCTCCTGGTAACAGGCCCCCCCCTCTGAAACGCTGTTTCGCGCGGGCCCGCCGGGGAGGGACAGTACGCGCCGGTTTTCAGGCGGAAGGGCGATGAACGGGTAGACGAAGCTTACCGACAAAAAAGAACTTAAAAGGCCCGCAAAAGAAAAAACCGCGAATTGTTTAAGGATAATAAAGGGCGCGAAAAAGAGTGCGGCAAAACAAACTTCGGTAGAGATAAAGCTTAACAGTATCCCTTTTATGATAAACCGCCGGATTTCGAGCCCGGATTTAAAGAGAGGGTTTCCCTTCCAGTGGATAAAGTAGTGGATAGAATAATCGACACAGGTCCCGATAAGCGTGGTGCCGAAAACAAAGGACAGGACATGGACTTCCCGGAAAAAAAGCAGCACCGCTGTTACGGCGGACAGAATTGAAAGACAGGCCGCCGCGACCGAAACTATAATCGGGAGCGGGGAGCGGAATACGTAGAGAAAAAGAAAGATGATGATTAAAAGCGTTACTGTTGATATAAGGGAAATTTCCCTTTGTGCGCCCGAGGAACTTTCGTAGCTGTGGAAAGGGCCTCCGGAATAGACAAAACTCAGGCCGGGATTTTCCGCGGCAAGAACGCCCGATGCGTCGTATATTTTTTTTACCCCGCTATCCGCATTGGTAATAGCCGCGCCCCGGGGCGTCAGCGAAGCGCGGAGGAGGACATACCAGAGTTCCTCCGCGCCGGGGGACGGCCTGTATTGGGAGGCAAGCACATCGTCCCGCAGGCTCATGGACCCGGCCGTGGACAGGGCGGTTTCCAAAAACTGTTTCATGTTCCGTTCGGCAAGCAGGAAGGGGTCCTGTTCAAGATTATCCAGCGAGGCAAAGGTAAAGGCCCCGTAGACGGAAGAAAGGGCTTCGGCGGCGACAAGCGGCGCGTCCCCGCCTTCCAGCAGCGCGCGCGTTTTTCCGTCCAGAAGGGCATAACGGTAATTGAAAATATAATCGGCAAGCTGCCCGGAGACGGTTTCGTCGACATAAAGGGAAACATTCTCGAAAAGGCCCTCCGCGGAAGGCCCGGAAAGTTCCGCGCAAAGAACCTCGGCCCCCTTTTTCGCCTGGAGAAAATCGGAGTGGCCGATTAAAACGGTAAGCTGCCGGGAAGTCTTGTCCCCCAGTTTTTTGTCCGCGGCGGCGGAACGCGGCCTTCCGGACGAAGCGGGGAGTATATCAAGCAGATTGGTGTTGACGCGCACCGGCCCCAGCAACAGCAGGGAAAGGCCCAGGGCCGCGAGAAGCCCCCCGTGAAAGAAAAGCCATATCCGGCGGGAAAACCGTCCGGAAAATTCCGGCGATAAGCGCCCGGGTTTATTGCGAATCAAAGAGGGACCTTTCCCGGGCGCTTAAGCCCCCCGGGTAACTGTGGTTTGAAAGCCGGTAAGTAATCACATCGCCGCTCTGCTCGTAAAGCGTAATGTCGCGGATAAGCGCGGTCTTACTCCCGCCCGCGCCTGATTCGCCCGACATTAAAATCCGCGCGGCAAACAGCCTGACGGATTTTTCCTCGGGGATAAGCCCGATAGTCCAGGAATTTCCGGCTTCGGCAAAGTAAACCGCGAAATTTTCCAGAAGCAGCCGGGAATTGCCGGTAAAAATAGCGCTGATAGTATCCGCCAGGCGGAGAAACGTTTCATTTCCCCGGGCGTCCAGCCTTGTTTTCGCGCCCGAAGGCGTGGATTGGAAAATATAGTCCCGGCCCACCGCCATTGTAGAAGGAAAGGGCGTTTTTGTATCCCACACCATGCCCAGTTCCGCGGCAATGATAAAATCCCCCCGTGAAACCAGGGAACGGTTCAGGCGGCTGATGATCTTTGTCTGCTCAAAACCGCCCTTGATAACCGGGTTTTTCGCCAGATCCGCGCAAATACCGTCGAAACGGGGGCGGGTACTCCCGTCCAGAGGATGGCTGAAAATTTCCGCGTCCCCGGCCTGGGCCGGCGCGTGGAACAGGGCGAAAACCAGTACTGTACCAAGGCAAAAAATATGTTTCACCGTTATCCCCCGGTTTGTTCAGACGGAAGACGGCTGCCCCGCAGCAGCGCTTCTACCCGGTTTACAAAAACCGGGGGGCAGACAAAGCAGGATTCCCCGGTAACGGCGTTAATCGCCATCTGGGTGCTGTTCCCCTTGGTACGCAGTTCGCCGCTTGCCGCGTCATACAGTTCGTACCGTATCTTGATGCAGTTTTCGTATTCTTCAAGGACGGCCAGCGCGCGTACCCGGTCCCCGAATCTGAAAGAGCCGACGTATTTTGCGGAAATGCCGGTTACCGGAAACTGATAGCCCGATTCTTCCATATGGAGATAATTATAGCCGATTTTATTCAGCAGGGCGCACCGGGCTTTTTCAAAGTACTTGATGTAGTTGCCGTGCCAGACAATGCGCATGGAGTCAACATCGTAAAATTCCACCGTAAACTCAAGCTCCGCGCTCAGCTTTTCCGAATCCGCCATATCTTCCCTTTTACCGGGTTTTGCCGTAATGAACAGGCCGGGGTTCGGCCCAAAAATCGTAGAAATTATACCACTGATAGGGGTGAAGCATACAGTAGTATTCAAGCCGCCCGGCGAACAGCCGGGCCAGTTGTTCCATCCGCTGTTCCCGTTCTTTCCGGGGGCAGTCGAAACTGACGGGGACCCTGTGGATGTGCATATTGTACCGCGAGCCGAGGGACAGATCCTTTTGGCGCAGGGCAAAGACAAAATAGGCGGGGCCTTCCAGCAGGGCGGCAAGCAGAAACGGGCCGTAGGCAAAGGGAGCTTCCCGGCCCAGAAAGGGCAGGTGGAAGTACTTGTTCCGGGTATTCGCCGAAGTGCGGTCCCCCGCTATGGCCACCAGTTCCCCGCAGGCGATACGGTCCTGGAGCAGGACCACTGTCTCGGGCCCCACTTCGTTGACGCTGATAGTCTGGACCTGGGATTCGGGATTGAGTTCCTGAAGCATACGGTTAAAATCCCCGGTAACGGAAAAATCCACCAGCACCGTGACCGGCACATTCCGGGAAACTCCGGTACGGCTAAAACCCGCCAGCGCGCGGATAAATTCAATGTTGCCCAGATGGGATGTAAGGAGGAGCGCCCCTTTCCCCTGTTCAAGCCCTTCGATCAATCCGCCTATATCATCCTCCTGAAAACAGACGCGGCCAAGCAGCGCCTTGCCCCCCCAGGCTTCAACTTTTTCAACCAGGGACAGGGAAAAGGAGGCGATATGGGCCGGCGGGCGGAGCGGCTTTTGGCCGGGCCTTTGGGCGTTGATCCTTTCAAGGTAGCGGCGCGATTCGGTTCTGGCCCGGCCGGAGAAAAGGTAGTAGAAAAAACTTACCCCATAGGCAATGACGCGCAGAAAAATCACCGGGAATACCCTGAATAAGATCAGGATCAGTTTTACATGCCAATACCCGGCTGTTTCTTCCCGGTACTCGGACCAATGGGCGCGCCGGGCCTCCCCGCTCATCCGGCCGCCGCCCTGCCGCGCCTGATGCGTAATTTTGCGGCAAGCAAAACCGGCAGCCGGACAAGCATACCGGCGCAGAGGCGGGTAAATACCAGGCTAATCCTGATATTGTCCCGCACCGGCCTGAAATGGGAAACGCCATCCTGGGGGTAACTGACACGGACCGGGTAAAAAAGCAGGGGTACGTGTTTCCAGCACAGCCGGACAAGGATCTCCGGATCAAAACCCATGCGCTTATCGATAAACGCGTGATGGCAGACGCGCCAGGCTGGTTCTACAGGGTATACCCGGAACCCGCAGAGTATATCCTGGATTTCCGAAGAAAGGGTAACGATTTTCGCCCAGGTATTGGCTATTTTCCTGCCGTTTTTCCGGCTCAGGGGGGCAGAACTGTCAAACTCGGGCAGGCCGCAGATAAGAGCTTCCGGATGCGCGGCGGATTCTTCGAGAAAAAACCCCGCCCGCTCGGCATCATGCTGGCTGTCGGCATCTATCTGGAGGACATGGGTAAGCCCTTCCTCGCGGGCCTTGTCGATGCCCGCTATCACCGCGGCGCCCTTGCCGCCGTTTTTTCCCCGGCTAACCAAGATCGCCCCCGGCGTATCCGCGGCGATCTTCGCCAGACGGTTCTTTGTTTCCGCATCGCTCCCGTCATCAACCAGAATGACAGGGAGTCCGTAACGGGCGAGCTTTTGGACTACCGAAACCGCTGTTTTTCCGTGATTGTAAACAGGAATAAGGAAGCCCTGCCTTACCGAATTCCCGTTCACGCGGGCCCCTCCCCCAGGCCGACCATGCCCGAGGAATAAACCGTGTTCCCGCCGGGGCTTTTTATCTCGAAACCCAGTTCGTTTTTTTCCGCGTTGTGGACAAGTTTCATGCGCAGCGGGACGCCGGGGCGGATGATCGCGGAGAATTTGATACGCTTGAACCGGGAAATATATATCCCGGTACCAAGGTATCTGGAAGCCAGGCGCATTACCATTTCAAGCTGGGCTACTCCGGGGAGTATGCTGTAGCCCGGGAAATGGCCCTGGAAATAGCCGCTTTCACGGGGGACGGAGAATTCCAGAAGGGCCTGGCCGCCGGACTGCTCCAGCACTGTTTCCCGGGGTATTTCCCTCATGCCGGAAATACTGTGCATAAAAAGCTTTTCCCCGCCGGTGGCGGGCAAAGCAGGGGTATCCTGCGAAACAGCGCCGTCCCGCGGAGGGGCAAAGAGCGCCTCAACTTCCAATCTTTTTTTCTTGCCCTGGGCGTCCAGGGGGAGCGCCTCAAGGTAACGCCATTTTTTCGGTATCACGGTATTCTCGAAAAACTGAAGCATGTATTCGGTAAAATACCGGTTAATCTCCGCTTTTTCCTTCCCCAGAAAACGCTCCCGGCCAAGGCTGTTCAGGGCCAGCGCCGCCGCCAGGTACTGCCGCCGGTCTTCCAGCGCAACCGCGCAAACATCCGACACAAGGCCGGTTTGGAGTATGCGGCTTTCAACCTCAGGAAGGGAGATACGCTTTTCCTCGATTTTTACGATAGAATCGGCGCGGCCCTTTAAAAGAAAACGGCCGTCCGGGAGAATATCGGCCAGGTCACCGGTGGCAAACCCCTCGGGATCCTTGATATAGGGGGAGCGGATCACCAGGCAGCCGTCCGCGTTTTTACTGATCCGGGCGTTGTCGAACGGGGTCCATTCCATGCCGTCTTTGGACTGCCGGTACGCGATCCCGCTGGTTTCGGTGCTGCCGTACACCTCCAAAGGCCAGAACCCGAAAATATCGCGGGTCTTTTCCGCTGTTTCAGGAGGCACCGCCCCGCCCGAAGTGAATATCCAGGGATCCTTGAGACCGAGGGCGTCCGCGCCGGCATCCGTTTCCCCGAACTGTTCGACGGCCCGTTTCAGGAAGGCGGGAACCGTTATGATCATATAAGGCGTATCGCTCAACTTAAGAAATTCTTCGGGAAATTCGATTCGCCTGCGGCGGAAGGGGACTGCGGCGGTAAAGGGAAGCAGGATGGAAAAAAGTATACCGTAAATATGGTGCTGGCTTACGGTGGAACAGAGCTTCCGCCTGAGAAATTCCTCCCCGTATTTGGACAGGATAAAACGGTTGTCGTTTTCAAATTCGGTAAGCCGCTGCCGCACCGCCTTGGGTTTCCCGGTGGTCCCGGAAGTATACATCATGATCACCGTCTCGTCCGCGTTAATAGGCGGAACAGCATCTGCCCGTAAAGCCGCCGGCCCGCCGGGATTTAGCGGTAAGGCCATGAACTCCTGAATATCAACGGCATCTTCCGCGCCCGCGGCCCGGTCGGTCAGAAAGGCGACGCCCGGACCGCGAAGCTCCTGAATATAGGCGGGCGAAATATTGGCGGTAAGGAGTATTTCCTTTTTGCACTGGAGCAGGGCGGTAAAAGCGGTGAGAAAATACCAGCAATCCTCTACATGGAGTATCCATTTTTCGGAATCGCGGGACCGGATCAGGGCGCGCAGCCGGGCGCTGTCGTCCAGAAAATCCTGCCAGGTTTTGTACACGCCTTTATTCCAGGTTTGCTCATAACAAAGCACGGTTTCCGGCGGCCGCGATTTGGCGTTAAATTGGGAAAGCGGGAAAGATTTCGGCATTTTTTTATCCGTGATTTTCCGGACGATAAATTCACCGGCAAACAATACGCCTATCAGTATATACGAAATCCCCCCGTTGTACAGCGACCAAAAGGTATCTGAAGCCCAAAATACGCTGTACACCGCGATCCCGCCATTAAAAACGAAAAAACCGCACCAAAGGGCCGTCACCTTGCGGCAGTAGGCCTCGACCCGCTTTTCCGCCAGGGAACCCCTGATGCTCTTGTCCTGTAAAACGGCCAGCCGGAATACCATCACCGGCGGGAAGAACAGGGTTCCCCCGAAAACGACGAGGAAAAGGGCGTTCATCAGGACCGGGTAAAGCTTAAGAACAAGGGGGGAATTGGTAAAAAGGCAGAGGAGGCCGACGGCGCCGAGCAGGACGACGTTGAAGATACGGGAACCGCCGGCGAACAGGGCCTTTCCCGGCGGCTGTCCGGGGCCGGGATCGCGGCCTTCCCGGGCAAGCGGCTTCTTTTTCGCGCTCAGCGCCAGAAACGATACCAGCGCAACGGCTACCACAAAAAGGGAAAAAGCCCTGGCCGGCACTTTGAGGACCACCAAAAAACAGAATACCAGAACCGGATACGCCGCCGCCAGGACCGCGAGTAAAATCTGAACCATGGCTAAAGTTTACCCAAAAGCGCGGCTTTCGGACAGCCGGGTGGTTTCAAATTATAACTGTACTACACCGCTTCGTAGCCCGCCCGGATCGCCTCCACGTTCAGGGGGATGTACTTGTGCTTGTCCGGGGTAAAGAAATTTTCCAGTATGCCTTCAATTTCGCCTATATCAAGCGCCCCGGTAAGGCGCGCCAGGGCCCCCAGGGCGACCATATTGGCGATCCGCGCGTTCCCTATCCTTTCCGCGACAGCCTGGGCCTCGATCTTGACCGGCCTGATGTCGGTCCGTTTCGGGTCTTCCCTGACCAGGCTTGAATTGATGAGCATAAGCCCGCCCTGTTTCAGGATACTCTCGCAGAGCGGAAGCGAATCGGCGTTCATTACCAGGACCGAGTCCGGCGTGGTGACAACGGGGCTGGCGATTTCCCCGTCGGAAACCACCACCGAGGAGCGGGCAATGCCCCCCCGTTTTTCCGCGCCATAAAACGGAAAAAACGTAACGTTCTTCCCCTCTTTCATGGCGCAGTAAACCCAGATCTGGCCGAGCGAAATGATCCCCTGCCCGCCGAAACCGGCAAATATCGATCTTTCGGTCATCTGGCCGCCTCCAATAGGGGAACAGAATCGGCGGTGAAAACAGCGGCGGCCTGTAGCCCCGGGCTGCCCAGCGAGTTCTTTATTTCGCCCAGCGGAAAGACCGGGATCATATTCTGTTCAAGCCATTCTACCGCCTGGACAGGCTCCATGCCCCAGTTGGTGGGGCACTGGGAAAGTATCTCTACCATGGTAAAACCAATACCCTTCATCTGGGCTTCGAAAGCTTTCCTGATATAGGACCTGGTTTTGCGTACATTGGCGGCATTGTTCACCGCGCCCCGGGCCAGATAGCGGGTACCGTCGAGAGTAGCAAGGAGTTCCGCCACTTTGATAGGATAGCCCATGCCCGCCTTGTCCGGGTCGCGGCCCTTCGGGGCGGTGACGGCTTTCTGGCCGATCAGGCTGGTCGGGGCCATTTGGCCGCCGGTCATGCCGTAGATTGCGTTGTTCACGAAAATGGTGGTGAATTTTTCGCCCCGGTTCGCCGCGTGGATCATTTCGGCGGTCCCGATGGCGGCCATATCCCCGTCCCCCTGGTAACAGACGACCAGGTGATCCGGCAGAACCCGTTTAACGCCGGTGGCTACGGCGGGGCTGCGGCCGTGGGCGGGCTGTACGGAATCGCAGTCAAAGTAAAGGTCCGCCCAGATGGCGCAACCGACAGGGTTGGTGATGACGGTTTTTTCCCGTAGCTCCATTTCCTGGATTACTTCGGCGATAAGCCGGGATATAACCCCGTGGCCGCAGCCCCCGCAGTATTTGGTGGGTATCTTTTTCATCGTCCCGGGGAAACCCCGTATCTGTTTTTCCGTCATTTTCCCCCGGCCCCCTGTTTTTTCAAGATCCGCATGATTTCCGCGAATACCTCTTCTTCCGAAGGGATCATCCCGCCGGAATGCCCCAAAAGGTGAATGGCGGGCCTCGGGCTGCCCGCGTCCGCCTCGAAAGCGGCAAGCTTAACGTCTTCCACGAACTGCCCTAGGCTCATTTCCACGGTAAGGATGGGCTTGCCGGTAGCGGCTATTTTCGCCAGGGCTTTGTACGGGAAAGGCCACAAGGTAATGGGCCTGAATATGCCGACGCGTACCCCCTCCCTGGCCGCAAGCTGCTGCGCTCCCAGGGCAACCCGGGCGGAAGTCCCATAAGCCGCCAGGGTAATATCCGCCCCCTCGCCGGTAAAGGACCCGCAGTGTATTTTATAACCCGAAGCCTCAAAACGGGTTTCCCCGGCCTTGACGGTTTCGTAACGTTCAAAACGGGCGCGGGTTCTGGCCTCCAGTACTTCGGGTACCAGGTCCAGCGAAGTTATACGCCGGGGCGGGCGTTTTTCCCCGGCCATGTTCCCCACGATCCAGTCCCGTTTGGGCAGGCTTCCGGGGTCTACCGGGGGCGGCAGCAGGATCCCCTCCATGGACTGGCCGATCACGCCGTCGGCGAGGACCATTACCGGCATACGGTACTTGTCGGCAAGGTCAAAGGCCAGGTAAGTCAGGTCGGCGCATTCCTGCACGCTTTTGGGCGCCAGCACGATGCAGCGGTAGTCCCCGTGGCCGCCGCCCCTGGTGGCCTGGAAATAGTCGCTCTGGGCCGGGGCGATTGAACCCAGGCCCGGGCCACCCCTGGACACGTTCACCACCACGACCGGCAGGTCCGCGCCGGCGGCGTAAGAAATGCCCTCCTGTTTCAGGCTGATGCCGGGGCTTGAGGAACTGGTCATGGCCCTGGCGCCGGCAGCGGACGCGCCGTACACCATGTTTATCGAGGCGATTTCGCTTTCCGCCTGGATAAAGATACCGCCGGCGTCCATCAAACGGCTTGCCATATAGGCGATAAT
>JAIRYB010000208.1 GCA_031267955.1 Spirochaetaceae bacterium
CTCTGGGAAAAAGGGCTGCTCTACGAAGGCCACTACATACTCCCCTACTGCCCCCGCTGCGCCACAGTACTCAGCAACCACGAGCTTAATCTGGGCGGCTACAGGGATGTCCACGATCCGGCTATTACAGTTCGTTTTAAAGTACGGGGGGGAGGCCTCCCCCCCCGCTCCGAAGCTTCGCCCGCCCGCCCCGCGGCCGGGCAGCCGGGCGCTTCTCCGCTTCCCCCCACTGCGGGGGCTCCGCCCCCGCAACGCCCCTTGGGCCTGGCGACGCAACGCCCCCTGGGCCTGGCGGCGCAGCTTCCGCAGGACACATATTTTATCGCCTGGACCACCACCCCCTGGACCCTGCCCTCGAACCTGGCCCTTGCCGTAGGGCCGGACATCGGCTACGTACTTGTCAAAGACGGCGCGGAACATTACATCCTCGCGGAGGCGCGGCTTCCCGCCTATTATAAAAACGAAGGCGGATACGAGATCGTCCAAAGGTTCAAAGGTTCCGATCTCGCGGGCATTGAATACGAGCCGCTTTTCCCGTACTTCGCGTGGGCAACGGAGAACAACGCCTTTCGCGTTTACGAAGGGGATTTTGTGTCTACCGAAGACGGAACGGGAATCGTGCATACCGCGCCGGGCTTTGGCGAAGACGATGCCAGAATCCTCAAGGGGACGGGCGTCCCGGTTATCTGCCCCATAGACGCCGAGTGCCGCTTCACGGCCGACGTGCCGGACTACCAGGGACTCTTTGTAAAAGACGCGGACAAAGCCATCATGGAAAGGCTCAAGGCCGAGGGGAAGCTCGTAAAAAGGGAACAGATACTCCACTCCTACCCCCAGTGCTGGAGATGCGGCAGCCCCCTTATTTACCGGGCCGTAAGTTCATGGTTCGTCAATGTGGAGAAGATCAAGGGGGACATGCTCGACGCCAACGGCAAAATCTACTGGGTACCCGGGCATATCAAGGCCGGGCGATTCGGGAAGTGGCTGGAAGGCGCCCGCGACTGGGCCATCAGCCGCAACCGCTACTGGGGGAACCCGCTCCCCATCTGGAAGTGCCAGGATTGCGGCAAAACCATCTGCGTGGGGAGCCGGGCGGAACTTAAGGAACTATCCGGGACGGAACTTGCGGATCTGCACAAACACTTTGTCGACAAGGTAGAAATCGGCTGCGAATGCGGCGGCGTCATGCGGCGGATACCCGAAGTATTGGACTGCTGGTTTGAGTCCGGGGCCATGCCCTACGGGCAGAATCACTACCCCTTTGAAAACAAGGAATTCTTTGACGAACATTTCCCCGCCGATTTTATCAACGAAGGTCTGGACCAGACGCGGGGCTGGTTCTACACCCTCACCATACTCGCGGCGGCGCTCTTTAAAAAGCCCGCGTTTATGAACTGCGTGGTGTCGGGGCTGGTACTCGCCTCGGACGGCAAAAAGATGTCGAAAAGCCTGCGGAACTATACGGATCCCATGGACGTGGTAAACAGTTTCGGCGCCGACGCGCTAAGGCTTTTCCTGATCCACTCGGCGGTGGTAAAGGCAGACGATCTCCGGTTCAGCGACGACGGGGTCAAGGAGGTACTCAAGAGTATCATACTCCCCCTGTGGAACGCCTACAGTTTTTATGTCACTTACGCCAATATCGACAGGGCCGAACCCAAAGGCGCGCCGGAAAACCCCTCGAACCCGCTTGACAAATGGATACTTTCAGTGGCGGAAACCCTGGTAGAAAAAGTGTCGGCCGCCCTCGATTCCTACGACCTGTCCCGCGCCGTGGACCCGGTTCTGGAATTTATCGACTTTCTCAACAACTGGTACATACGCCGTTCCCGCCGCCGTTTCTGGCGCGCTTCCAATAGAAGCGGCGCTTCCGCAGGCAGCGGCGCCGGCGCGGAAACCGACACGGACAAGGCCCAGGCCTACGCGTGCCTTTTCGACGCGCTCAGGACGTTCATCGCCGTAGCCGCCCCCTTCATGCCTTTTGTCACCGACGCGATCTGGCAGAACCTGCGCCTCCCCGGCGAAGCGGAATCCGTACACCTTCTGGATTTTCCCAAAGTGCGGGAGGCCAGGCGCGATCTCGAACTGGAGTTCAAGATGGCCGCGGTACAGCACACGGTGTCTATGGGCCGATCCCTTCGATCCCAGTACAACATCAAGGTACGCCAGCCCCTTTCAAAGGTAGAACTGGTAACCCGGAACCCGGCGGAAAAGGCCGTGCTCCTTGAGATGGCGGAAATAATCCGAGAGGAACTCAACGTAAAGAACGTCAGTTTCCGGGATAACGAAGAGGACCTTGTGGAATACCAGGCCAGGGCGAATTTCCGGGTCCTGGGCAAAGAACTGGGCAAGGATATGAAGGCCGCCGCCGCCCGGATAGAGGCGCTAAGCCAGACGGAGATTCAAGGCATACTGGGAGGGGCGGCCCTGTCCATCGGTGTAGCGGGAAAGGCGGTTGAAATTACCGCGGAAAAACTGGATATCAGGCGCATCGAAAAGGCCGGCCTCAGAGTACTCAACGAGGGAACCCTGACGGTCGGGCTTGACACCGCCGTAACAGAGGAACTTTCGCGGGAAGGGGATGTACGCGATCTGGTACGGGGCGTGCAGAATCTCAGAAAAGAAATGGGCCTTGAAGTTACGGACAGGATAAGGCTCTCTCTCTACGGCCCGGACCGGCTCAAGGCGGCCTGGGAAACGTTCGCGGGCTATGCGGCCCAGGAAACCCTGGCCCGGGAAGTGATCTGGGAAAGGGCCGAAAACGCGGCGGAACTTGAGGCGGGGGACGAAAAGTGGCTCGTGAAAATCGCCAGACTGTAGTACAGATACTGACGCCCCTGAAAGCCCGGCCATGCCTGTTAAAGGCGTTACTACTACCGCTGGTTTTTCTGTGCGCCCTGCCGTTCCTGGCCTCCTGCGCCACAAAGCCCCCTGTTGCCGAACCTGGGGCCGGCGGGGAATTTGCCGCTCTTGACGGCGGCGGTATGGCCTATTTTACCGTTGACATCCCCGCCGCCCGGCCCATTCTGGATCTGGCGCAGTTCGAGGGGATACAGGGGGGGCAGGCGGCGGAGATTCTGGACATGACCGATACCGCGGCGGGAGCGGTTTACGCCGCCGCAAACGGAGAAGACGCCCCCGCCGGGCTTCCCCGGCAGGGCGAGGCCGCCCCTGCCGAACGCCGCTACCTTATCGCCGCCCGGGGGAGATACCCCGCAGGCCGTATTGGTTTTGCCTTTACCTTTAGCCCGGAATGGAAAAAATTCAAATCCCCCGCGGGGAAGCGTTACTGGTATTCCGCGCGGGAAGATCTTGCCCTGGTTCTGGACGCCCGGTCCGCCCTGGTTTCCAATACCGATCCCTATCCCCGCTCCGTTGCCGTGGAAATTCCCGGCGCTTTCCGGGAATTCCGGGAAAACGCGGCGCTGGCTGGCTGGCTCCATTCGCCCTCCGTCCCGTTGAACCGATTCATCGCCCGGTTCAACATCCCCATACAGATCCCCGCGGACCTGCTCGTCTTCGCGGTATATCCCGCAAGAGGACTTACGGAAACGGGGGAAGAGAAGCGCCTTTACACCGCCAGGGTACGGCTCGAAACCCAGTCGCCAAGCCAGGCCAGGGCCCTGGCCTCCATGTTCAGCCTGGCGCGGCTCTTTGCCGCCGGCGCGGACCTCCCCCCCGCCATAGCCGCGCTTCTTGCCAATA
>JAIRYB010000006.1 GCA_031267955.1 Spirochaetaceae bacterium
ACGACCGGCCTTAGGGCGGAAGATCATACCCTGTGGCCGCCCCTGGCGCAGATGGCTGTTTTTATACTTATGTTTGCCGGCGGCTGTTCGGGTTCCGCTTCCGGGGGAATCAAGGTAATACGGCATGTTGTGCTGTTTAAACAGGTAAAGAACGAAATCGGGCGGCTCCTGCACCCATCCGGGGTATTTTCGCTACAGCTTGATAAAAAGCCCGGTGAAAAACACGTTGTATACAGTGTGGCGGCGTTTATCTTTCTCTATTTCCTGCTGCTCGGCCTGGGGGCCTTGCTGATAGGCTCTTCCACAGGGGCCGGCCTCTTTGATTCGGTAAACGCTTCCGCCCTTGCCCTGGGAAATATCGGGCTGGGCCTGGGCAGCCTGATATCGGGCGGCATATTCTACGAAACCCCGGGCTATGTTAAATGGGCTTTCTCTTTTTTGATGATCGCCGGCCGCCTCGAACTCTTTACAGTACTGCTGTTGTTCGTGCCAGGGTTCTGGCGCAGGTAGCCGGAAGCGCTCCCGTTAATCGGCCGGAGGGGGCCAATCCAGTATAAGCGCGCCGCTTTTACTGTCGCGTCTTTCATGGGCGGGCGGATCGCAGCGGAGAAGGGCCCCCGCGGGGGCGGCGTCTATCTCATTTTCGATTCCAGCAAGCAGGACCGCGCCCAGGCGGGAACAGCCGTAGCGCCCGGAAAGCGCCGCGGCCGGGCGCGCGGGCAGGGCGCTGTTCCCCGCCACGGGAAATTTATCGGACAGTACCCGCACGGCGATTTTGGATTCGCCGGGCGCGCCGGCCTTTCCTGCGTCGGCCTTTCCCGGATCTGCCGGCGCGGTATTTTTTCCCGCGCCCGTTGGCGCGCCGGATTTCTCCGCCCCGGCCGCGCTGCGGGCAATACCCCCGGCAAGCAGGAAACTCAGGACCGCCCTTTCCTTGGGGATACCCGCAGCGGCGGAAAGGTCCTGTAGTTTTTTCGGCGCGTCCTCCGTGCCGAAGGCAAAGTGGCACCACTTCAGTTTTTCCGCAGCCCGGTCACCCCTTCCCCCCGGAAAGGGACAGGGGCCGCCGTGCGTACAGGGCGAGATGGCCGGCCTGCCGAGACCGGCGAGGGCATCGCGCAGGAAAGCGATAAATTCTCCGGAACGGGGGACGCCGGGTTCTACCACTAGGATAGAGGCGTTGTCAGCCGCCATTTCCGAAAGGCGGCGGGCCTCCTGCCCGGCAAAGCGGGCCAGGGCGCGGCTGTCCGAATGGGGTATGTCCCAAAAGGATTCGTTGTACACATTTACCGCGCAAACCAGGGCGGGCTTGGCGCTTGGGGAAAAACTTTCCTGTTCGCCGCGCCGGCCCCGGCGCAGTATATCGCCCCTGGTTGTTTTTATTGTCCAGGCTGTTTCAAAAGGGCCGCCGTTTTCCGCCCCGCCAACGCCGTCCCCCCGCGTCTTTTGTTCCCTGCCCGGGGAGGCCAGCGCGGCAAAGAGTTTTTTCCCGGCTTCCATTGCCGCCGCAGTCCGGTCCACGCAGCGGAAAACCAGCTTAAGGGGCCGCAGTTCGGGCCGGGCTATCCAAAGCGCGATGGGCAGGGTAAGGGGGCCGGAGCCGAGATCAACAACAGTATCGCCGTCCGAGAGGGCAAGGGGCAGGGAAGGGAGCAGCCGCGCAAGCCGGTACACGTTCCAGGGGAGGAAGCAGCGGAGGTACGCGGTCAGTATGGCGCTTTTACCGAGGTAGGAAACGCCGCGTTCGCCCCGGGCCGAGGTAAGAAGCCGGGAGAGTTCCGCTACATCCCGGCTCAGGCGGCTGCGGAACCGGGCGGGTACGGGAAACACGGAGCCGGCAAGCCCGAATAGTTTTTCCATAAGGCCGCGTGCCTCCGCGCCCGGCGGCGGGAAGAGGAAGCCCCGCGGGGCCGCGGCGGCACTGCCGCCCGCCTCCGGGAAAGCCGCGCCGAAAGGCCGCTTTCCGGCCGGACGCGCCGAAGTACTATTTGTGTTTTTTCGACGCATCGTCTTTCCGGGAGGAGCGGATCTCTATTTCTACGGGGATCAGGGAGAATCCCAGATCCTTGCGGACGCGGTTACGCAGATAGGCAAGGTACGACGGGACGACCGCGCGGAGGCGCGACACGAAAAATACAAATTTTACCGGGTTGTCCGAAACCTGGACGGCGTACCGTATCTTAAAACGGGTCTGCGGGCCGGACGGAGGCGGGGATTCCTCAAGCCATTGTTCCAGCGCCTGGTTCAGGCGGGCGGTTTCCACGCGGGTACACAGCTGCCCGTACATCCTTATCGCCGTGTTGAGCAGTTCTTCTACCCCAAAACCGGTTTCGGCGCTCAGGGCGATAATGGGGGCGAATTCCATCTGGCCGAAGAAGAATCGTATCCTGTCCTGTACCGCGTTAAAAGTGTTTTTTATTTGGGGCATAAGGTCCCATTTGTTCAGAACGAGGACGATCCCCCGCCCCCTGTCGTGGGCCAGCGCCGCGATCTTCTTGTCCTGGTCCGAAAGCCCCTCTTCGGCGTCGATCAGCAGGAATACCAGGTCCGCGTCCTCTATGGACTTTATCGCCCGGTTTACCGAGTAGTATTCAACATTATCGCTTACCTTTGCCCTGCGCCGAATCCCCGCGGTATCAAGAAGGCGGAATTTCTTCCCCCGGTAATCAAACGATCCTTCTACCACGTCGCGGGTAGTGCCGGGTTTGGCGCTCACAATGGAATCCGCAGTCCCGGTAAGCCGGTTCGACAGGGTGGACTTGCCGGTGTTCGGCTTCCCCAGAATCGCCACGCGTATGCTCCGATCCGCCCCGCCATCGTCCCCAATTCCTACCGAAGAAAAATCAAGCCGCCCCGCGATAGCCGCCTCAAGCTCCGCTACATTGTCGCCGTGTTCCGCGGAGATCATGTAGACCTTGTCAAAACCCAGGGAAAGCAAATTCCACGCCTCGTCCTGCCGACGGCCGCCTTCGGTTTTGTTTACCGCCGTCAGGAGCCGGTCCCGGTACGGCCGCAGGAAGGTGATAAATTCCTCGTCTTCCAAAGTAAGCTCGCCCGCCTCGAGAATCAGCACGATAAGATCGGCCTGCCTTATTGTTTCCCTGGTACGCCCGAGTACCAGATCGTCCAGTTCGTCGTCAATGCTTTCAGCGCCGCCGTCGTCTTTTTTCCGGTCCAGCTTGAAACCGCCGGTATCCACGAGCCGCACGGGCTTCCCGGCAATAAAGGCGCTGGCGCCTACCGGATCGCGGGTTACCCCCGGCGTAGGATCGGTAATAGAGCGGCGCTGCCTCAGGAGCCGGTTAAAGAGCGTCGATTTCCCCACATTGGGGCGGCCCACCAGCGCCACCAAGGGCAGATTGCGATTTTCCTGTGTAGTTGTCATACTTTTACCTTAATTAGAAGCGATGGTCCATCATAAAAGGCGCGCGTTTACGGGCGCGATTGCGCGGTCCAGGATACCACCAGATTGACAATTTCCTGCCTGGTCTCGCAGGCCAGGGCCTTTTTCGCCAGCTCCCGGCAGGAAGATATCTCCGTTTCCCGGATGATCCGCTTTATCCGGGGGATGCTGGCGGCCGTCATGCTGAATTCGTCAAGGCCCAGCCCCAGCAGTAACGCCGTCGCGTTTACGTCCCCGGCAAGCTCCCCGCACATTGCCACCTTGATCTTCCGTTTGTGGGCCGCGTCGATGGTCATCTTGATAAAGCGTAGCACCGCCGGATGGGCGGGGTGGGCCAGGTAGCCTACCCGCTCATTCCCCCGGTCCACCGCTATAGTGTACTGGATCAGATCGTTTGTGCCAATGGAAAAAAAATCGGACCGCTTGGCCAGAATATCCGCGGTCATAGCCGCGGAAGGAATTTCGATCATGGTCCCGACCTCGATGTCCTCGTCAAACGGGACCTTGCGCTTCCGGCATTCCGCCTTGGCCTCGTCAAAAAGCGCCAATGCCTGTTCCAGTTCTTCCACGCCCGAAACCATCGGAAACATGATCCGTACTTTTCCAATGGCGCTCGCCCGGAGTATAGCCCGGAGCTGGGTTTTGAAAAGATGGGGCTGGGCAAAACAGAACCGTATCGCCCGCCAGCCGAGCAGCGGGTTTTTTTCGCCTTCGGTAAATTCCGGGTTAACCTTGTCGCCGCCCACATCAATGGTGCGTATCGTCACAGGCAGACCCCCCATCACCCGGATCACCTGCCCGTAGGCAAGGTACTGTATCTCCTCCTCGGCCGGCTGCCCCGGCGTCAGGAACAAAAACTCCGATCTGTAAAGGCCGATCCCCTCCGCGCCGTAACCCAGCGCCCGTTCCGCTTCTTCGGGAAATTCGATATTCGCCTTCAGCGTAACCCGGTAGCCGTCCAGGGTTTCCGCGGGAAGGTCCCGGCCCGACAGTAATTCCTGCGCTTTTTTTTGGTAATTTTCTATAGCCTTCCGGTATTTAGCAATTTCCTTTTCCCCGGGACCGACCAGCACTTCCCCGTTCAGCCCGTCAGCAACAAGAACGTCCCCGCTCTGAATCTCCTTGCTTGCGTTGGAAAGCCCCAGCACCGCGGGAATGCCGAAAGCCTGCGCCAGAATCGCCGTGTGCGAGGTGCGGCTTCCCATGTCCATTACAATCGCCTTTACCCGCTCCCGCCGCATGGAAAGCACATCCAGGGGCAGAAGATCGTGAACCACGAGGATCACGTCTTCGGCCAGTTCCGACAGTGTTATTTTCTTGATCTTGAGCAGGAAGCGCAGGACGCGCCGGGACACGTCGGAAACATCCGCGGCCCGCTCCCGGAGATACGCGTCGCTCGAGACGATCAGTTTCTGTATCAGTTCGTGGGAATAGTCCCAGACAATCCAGTCAATGTTTTCCAGGCGCGATTCGAGCCGGAATTTTATCTTGTCCCGAAAGTCCTCGTCCTCCAGCATCATCAGGTGGGCTTCTACAATATCCGCCTGCTCTTTGGGCATCTCCCGCCTGGCCCGATCCAGAATCGCCCGCGTCTCCCTGACCGCCTCCTCAAACGCGTCCAGCGCCCGCTTCCATTCGGACTTGACCTCGTCCTTTTGAATCGTATGGCGCGGAATCTCGGGGAAAGCGTTTTCCAGATAAACAAGGGCCTTTCCAATTACAATCCCCGGAGATCCCGAAATACCGGCAAGCTTCTTCACAGTATAAAGTTTAACGTAATCACCCGCCCAATTCAAGGCGCGATGCTCAGGTTTGGAATCCGGGCGCATCCGGCCGCGTAAACCTCCGGTTCGGCGCGCCCGGACCGGGCTATCCGGGGCTCCGCGGTACCCGCTCCGGCCTCCTCGGACCGCCCCTCCGGCCGGTCCTGCGGTGGCGCGCTCCGCGCCCCCTTCTATCCCTTGCGCTGCTGAAAATCCGCTTCCATGCGGATTTTCAGCTTTGAGTTTTTGCGTGGCAAAAACTCATGGGGTTTTTGTGGCCGGCGTCCTGCCGGCCCGGCTGCGCCGGAGAACGGCGTCCATGCCGGATTAGGGCATCGGAGTTTGCCTGTGGCAAACTCCATCTGTCCGGCGCCGCCGGACAGCCGTGGTTACAGCGGCGTCCTGCCGGCCCGACTGCGCCGGAGAACGGCGTCCCTGCCGTTTTCATTGCTTTGAGTTTTGCTCCGCAAAACTCATGGATCTATTACAGCCGGCATCCTGCCGGCTCGGCTGCGCCGGAAAGCGGCATCCGTGCCGTTTTCATTGCTTTGAGTTTTGCTCCGCAAAACTCACGGATCCATTGCAGCCGGCGTCCTGCCGGTCCGGCTGCGCCGGAAAGCGGCGTCCCTGCCGGACCGGATTAGGGCATCGTGGTTACAGCGGCATCCGTGCCGCCGCCCTTCGGGCGCAATCCGGTGTCTATGCCGTTTTCATTGCTTTGAGTTTTGCCCCGCAAAACTCACGGGGTTTTTGCGGCCGGTATCCGTGCGAATTTAGCGCAGCCGGACGGCATCCTTGCCGGTGCCGCCTGGGGCGATCCCTTCCGGGATATGGGCGCGCTCGGTGGCCTCGATCAGCGCGGCGCGGTCTATCCTGAGGAAACATTCCACAAGCTTGGGGTCGAACTGGGCGCCGGCCGCGGCGGTAATCACGGCGATGGATTCTTCGTGAGTTTTCCGTTTCCGCCAGGACCTGTCGCTGCATAGGGCGGAGTAGGTGTCCGCAATGGCGATGATCTTCGATTCCAGGGGGATATCCTCCGACAAGAGGCCGTAATAGCCGTTTCCGTCCACCCGCTCGTGGTGGTACATCACCCAGTCCCCGATCTCGCGGAAACTTGTTTCGTCAAGCATGTCCCTGCCCTGCCGGGCGTGGGTCTTTATCTGCTCCCACTCTTCGGAGCTAAGACGTTCCTTTTTGACCAAAAGCTCCTGGGAAATGTTGATCTTGCCGATATCGTGGAGTATCGCCGCGTCCAGAAGTTTTTCCCGGTTCAGGAGGTAGCGGTATTCGGGAAGCACCTCGTAGAACAGGCCGACAATGTCGTAAACGTGCTTTGAATGGTTTTTGAA